>JANLWV010000420.1:0-3214 GCA_031364765.1 Vicinamibacteria bacterium | reverse complement strand
GACTGGCCTTCACGATGTAGGACCCGGGCTGCACGAGTTGAATCGTGTAGAAGCCGTCGGGACCGGTGGTGGCGCTTCGCACGCTGTTCGTGCTGGTGCTGGTGGCTTCGATGGTGACCCCCGGGAGAACCGCGCCCGATTCGTCCTTGGCCGTGCCCGAGATGGAGCCCGTGGCCTGAGCGTAGGCCAGGTTCGGGGCCAGGCCGAGAAGACAACCTAAAGCAAGGACAAGCCCCGCTCGAAGAGAAGACTGCCGCATGTTTCGAAACTCCTATGGTGAGAACTGGTGGATCCGCCCGAGGTGGTCCGGTGTGGTGAGTGTCTAATCCTTCATCCGTGTCGCTGTCAACCGTTCGCTCATCGTACCGAAGCGCGGCCGGAAGGGCGATGACGGATCAGGGCATGCTCACATTCCTGGAGGCGTGAACCGGCCGTCATGGGCCGTCCATCCGCCGTCCACGAAGAGGATCGTGCCGGTGATATAGCTAGCGGCCGGGGCGCACAGGAACAGCGTCGCCGCCGCGACTTCCTCGGGCTTGCCCCAGCGATTCATGATGCTCTTCGCCGCGTAGGCTTCGTACCAGGCCTGGTTGTTCTTGATTTGGGCAGTCAGCGGAGTGTCGATGACGCCCGGCCCGATCGCGTTGACGCGGACGCCGAAGGATCCAAATTCGGACGCCGCGGTTCGAACCATCTGCAGGATGCCCGCCTTGGTGGCGGCGTAAGCCGATTGGCCGGGTTCGACGGTCAGCGACCGGATGGACGAATAGAGAACGATGCTGCCGCCTTTCTGGGCGGTCATGATCCGGCCGGCCGACTGCAGCACGTTGAAATTCCCGCGCATATTGACGGCCATGACGCGATCGAACTCTTCCTCTGTGTAGTCGAGGATCTTCTTGCGCACGTTAATGGCCGGCGTGCAGATGGCCACATGAAGGCCTCCGAGACGCGCGTCGATATCGTCGAAGCACTTCCTGACCGCGGCGCCATCACGTATGTCGACGACCCCGCTCTCGGCTTTGCCGCCCGCGCTCCTGATGGTGTTCGCCACCGCCTCGACACCGGCGGCGTTCACATCAAGGCAGACCACGTGCGCGCCGAGGTCGGCGGCCATGCGGGCCGTCGCTTCGCCGATGCCGGAACCGGCGCCGACAATCACAGTCACTTTGGCGTCGAGTCGGAAAAGAGAAGCGGTGTTCATTTGATCTTTGATCTGGCGCGGTAGTGGATTCCTGACGAGCCGTTCGAGGAGAAGTTCCAACTGGAACACAAAGGTTAACAGGCTGGGACTTTGGCTCGGTCGCAGGTTCGAGCCCCAATTTCCAAGAAAAAAAGGACAAACTGTCGTATGCGCTACGGCACCATTCCGAAAGGCTTGAAGGAGAGTCTCGCTGCCGTCTTTGGGGTCGTGCCCTACCCGATGCTGGATGTTCTGATCGCGCCTCTTCAGGCGCGCGCGCTCATTGCCGCAGAGCGTGCGCACGTCTTCAAGGCCCTGGGTGAGAAAAACGCGACTACCGCGGAGCTGGCGCAGAAACTGGCCTTGGACGAGTCGTGTCTGGACCTGGTGTTGCGCCTTCTGGCGTCGATGGGCTACGTGAAGCGGCAGGTGGAGACGTGGTCGCTATCGCGCCTGGCTCGCAAGCACTTCGGGCGGGGCGCGCCGAATCCCCTTGGAGACTTTGTCGCTTTCGGAGCGCTCCAGTGGGAATGGATCGGCCGGCTCGAGGAGGTTCTGAAGACCGGGAAGGGCGTTGAAATCCATCGGAGTCTTCGAGGAGCGGATTGGAACCTCTACCAACGGGCCATGGCCGAAGGCGCGCGCGACTTTGCCGCTTTTGTGGCGAAGGAACTTCCAGTTGCCGCGGGCGCGCGTCTCTGCCTCGATGTCGCCGGCTCTCACGGCCTGGTCGGCGCCGCGTTGTGCCGCGCGCACCCCGGCCTTAAGTCGGTCGTTCTGGAGCGTGGCGAAGCCCTGCCGGAGGCCCTTAAGATAGCGACCGATGCGGGAATCGCTGACGTCGTTTCTTTTCGCGAGTGCGATCTGCTGAACGACGATTACGGCGAAGGCGCCGACGTCGTCGTTCTGGCCAACATCCTTCATCACTTCAGTCCCGAGGTGAACCGGGGGATCCTCCAGCGAGCCAAACGAGCCCTCAAGGGAGGAGGTTCGATCGGCATTTTCGACATCGAAGCTCCTCGAAAAGACGCGGCTCCGGAGGCGGCCGGTGATGCGGCGGCTCTGTTCTTCCGAATCACTTCGAACGGCGCATGCTTTTCGGGCGATGACTACGTCTTTTGGCTCAACGAAACCGGGTTCTCCAAGCCCCGCGTGGTGCGAAGCGTCCTCGTGCCCTCGCGGCTGTTGGTCATCGCCCAGGTTTTTTAGGAGCCGCCCGGCTTACTTCGTTGGGGTTGTGGCGAGCTTCTTGCGTTCTTCCTCGACCACGTTCGCGAACTGATTGGTAGAGGAAAGTTTCTTCCCGTTCACCACCAGAGTGGGCGTGATCTGGACGTGGGTCTCAAAACCCTCTTTGACCTCGATCGCGAGTTTGGATTTGGCCTCCGGGGAGGCGAGGCACGCTTCCAGCCTGGCTTTGTTCATGCCGGCCGCGACGCCGTTGTCGATCACATCCTGCCGGGTGGCCACTTCCCATGCCCTCGAAAAGATCCGATCGTGATAAGTCCAGAACATTCCGAGTTGCGAAGCGCAGATCGAACCGAGAGCGAGTTCACAGGCTCCGTTGTGGACGGTGCGGCCAATGCCTGGGTTGCACGTTTGTTCGAGCGGGAAGTTCTTGAACGTGAGATTGATGTCGGGACCCTGCTGCGCGAAGTACGCACGAAGGGCCCCAGACGCGTCCCGACAGCCCGGGCACATGAAATCAGCGAACTCGACGACCTTGATCGGCGCATCCGCCGGACCCTTCACGTTGGTCTTGTACTTCTGTTCGGTTCCCGGAGCCTGAGATTTCTGGGTCGCCTTCGCCTCCTGTCCGTGGGAAGAATCAACAACGGCAGCGAAGGCCAAAAAGGCCGTGACGGCAATGCGCCAAGAAGTGCGACGGGTGAGGACTTTCGGGAGTGAGGTCATGGTTCCTGAGTTTACGCAACACCTGTGACTTCCTCGGTCCAGCCGTAGGGATCCTTGCTCTCGCCGTACTGAATGGACGTCAGGGTTGAGTGAAGCCGCTTGGCCAGCGGGCCGATGGAA
>JANLWV010000038.1:0-5720 GCA_031364765.1 Vicinamibacteria bacterium | reverse complement strand
GTCCTGACCTCGGACACCATCGACTCGAAGACCGGCGGTTCCCTGTTCTTCAAGTGCGAGAACTTCCAACGGGCTGGAGCTTTCAAGTTCCGGGGCGCCTTCAACGCCCTCTCGAGACTTTCGGACGATGAACGGCGTCGGGGCGTCCTCACCTTTTCCTCCGGCAACCACGCGCAAGCCATCGCTCTTTCCGGGCGTCTGCTCTCGGTGCCGGCGGTGGTGGTCATGCCCAGCGACGCGCCCGAGGTGAAGGTGCGGGCCACTCGCGAATACGGCGCGGAAGTCGTCCTCTACGACCGGAACGAGACCACCCGGGAAGCGCTCGGAAAAACGATTTCCGATCAGCGGGGCCTGGTGACCATTCCGCCCTACGATCACGCGGACGTCATCGCCGGTCAAGGCACCGCCGCGCTCGAACTCTTTCAGGAAACCGGGCCCCTCGACTACTTCTTCGTCTGTGTCGGTGGAGGCGGGCTCATTTCCGGATGTGCCGCGGCCGCGGCCGCGCTTTCTCCAAACTGCAAAGTGATCGGCGTCGAGCCTTTGGCCGGAGACGATGCGACCCGGTCATTCAAGACGAAGACGCTTCAGACCGTCACGAACCCCGATACAATCGCGGACGGCGCAAGAACACCGTCGCTCGGCAAGCTGACCTTCGCCATGGTTCTGGCCCATGTCCACGACATGATGACGGTGACGGACAAGGACCTGGCCGCCACGATGTTCTATTTGTGGGAACGCATGAAGATCGTCGTCGAGCCAACTGGTGCTTTGGCGGCGACGGCCGCTCTCTCAGGCCGGGTCGATCTTCACGGCCAGAAAGTCGGCGTCCTGATCAGCGGCGGCAACGTCGACATGGCCGCGATCCCCAAGCTCCTGGCGATAGCCCAGGGGTGAGATGGCTCAGGAAGCCGCTCTGGCCTTCAGGTAGAACGGCGAGGTGCCGAGGGCCTTCCACTTTTCGGGGAGCGGGTAGGACGGATTCGGCTGATCCTCGCAAACTCCGCAACGGATGCAGCCTTGAATCTCCGGGCAATGCGGCGACAGGGCCTCCCGCCTCGACTTGTCCAGTTCCTTCCAGAAATAGTCGCGGCTGACCCCGTTGTCGATGATGTCCCAGGGAAGCACTTCTTCCTTGGGCTTCTCCCGATAAACGTAGAAGGATGGGTCGAGGCCCACCGCTTTCGTGGCTCGCTTCAGGTCGCACTCGTTCAGTACTGCGTATTCGAGAGCATCGCCGACCCGTCGGTCCCCGAGGGCCAGGATGGTCTGGTGAAAACCGGTTCTGGCGCTTTTGCAGATCGCCTCGACATTCGGGATTTTGGCAAATGCCTTGCGCAGGTACTGAAGTTTGTCGTCCGTTTCCTTGACGTTCTCCATAGGCAGCCATTGAAACGGCGTGCCCGGCTTCGGGACGAAAGGATTCACGGAAGGGTGGATCCGTCCGATGCGGCCCCGGGGCTTTCCCACCTCAAGCATGATCTCTCGGATCTGCTCGGTCAGGGTCACGATGGCTTCGACATCGGCGTGAGTCTCAAACGGAAGGCCGACCATGAAGTAGAGCTTCAGGTTCTGGATGCCGTTCTCGAAGATCCACCGGGCGCGGGCCAGTATGTCGTCGTTCGTGAACTGCTTGTTCAGGACCCTTCGCATCCGGTCCGAGCCACATTCGGGCGCCAGGGTGAGGCCCTCAACGCCGGTGTCCACCAGTTTGAACACAAACTCCGGAGACAGATCGTCGAGGCGCAAAGACGCTACCGAGACCTGAAAGCCGAGAGCCGAGAGGTCGTCGACGATGCCGTTGATTTCCGGATGGTCGCAGACCGCGGTGGAGACGAGACCGATCTTGTCGGTATAGGCGCGCACTTCCTTCGCGCGCTCCACGATGGTCGCCCTGGAGAAGCCGCGCACCGGGAGATAGTTGTACCCGGCCCAGCAGAACCGGCACATGCACGGGCAACCCCGCGAGATTTCGATCATGAACTTCATCGACATCTCGGTGTGCGGCGTGAGGATGGTGGTCTGGGGCAGATCCATAGCACCCGGGTAAGCACGCTGACGCATCACCCGGCCGGGGCCATCCACGCGAGCCACTGTCCCGTCCGGATTCCAGTGCACCTGGTGCCGCTCGGGCACGTAGAAACCGTCCTTTTCCTTCAGCGTGTCGATGCCGAGCCGGGCACCGCCGTGTTCCCGCCAGGCCTCGACAATTTTGGGCACGAGCACTTCCCCCTCTCCGATCGCGATCACGTCCGCGAACGGAGCGAGCGGTTCAGGATTGAGGAAGGTCGCGGAGCCGCCGATCAGCACGAGCGGGTCTCGACGTCCTCGATCCTTCGCCCGGAGTGGAATGCCCGCCAATTTGAGCATCTGCACCACGTGCAGATAGTCGTTCTCAAAAGCTACCGAAAAGGCCACGACGTCGAAGTCCCGAAGCGGCGTGTCGGTTTCGAAACTCGCGAGCGTCCTGACCGATCCACGCTCTTCTTCCTCTGGCAGGAACGCCCGTTCGCACACGATCTCGGTGTAGCTGTTGAAGTGCGCGTGAACGCCCTGGAAGCCGAGATTCGACATCCCGACGTAGTAGAGGTTTGGGTAGGCCAGCACCACCCGAAGGGACCCGTGAGCCTTCTTCGGCCGCAGGTGAATCTCAGACTGGAGGCGCGAGAGTCGAAAATCGTTGTCTGCAGGCACGGGGAGCGTCTTTAACCAAGAGGACCTTACAGGCCCTCATTGGCCGGCGCCTATTAGCCGCTGCCCTGTTTTCGCAGGAACGTCGGCACATCCAGATTGGATATGTCGGTTCCGGGAGGAGCGGCGAGAGGGTGCGGCGGCGTCTTTCGGTAGAACGAGGACGGATTAGGCGGAGGCGCGGCGCCCGATTGCGCCTGAACCGCCGGGGCCTGGGTCGCGGGAGATGCGCCCTCACCGAGCCGATAGTTCGAAAGATCGACCGGAGTGACCGGGAGAGCGGGGCGTCGAAATCCGGTGGCAATCACCGTGACCTTCACTTTGTCGCGCATCTGGTCGTCAATGACGATGCCGTAGATCACGTTGGCCTCCGGATCGGCCGCCCGCGTGATCAGTTCGGTCGCTTCTGAAGCTTCGTCGAGCGAGAGATCGGGACCGCCGGTGATGTTCACGATGATGCCGCGAGCGCCGTCGATGGAGCTGTCGTCGAGGAGAGGATTCTCGATGGCGCGCCGCGCTGCGTCGATAGCGCGCTTGTCACCCTCGGCGATGCCGGTGCCCATGACCGCCGCGCCCATGTTCTTCATGACCGCGCGCACATCGGCGAAATCCAGGTTCACCAGTCCGGGAATCATGATGATGTCGGAGATTCCCTGCACCGCTTGACGCACGACATCGTCCGCCAGGCGGAAGGCTTCTGAGACCGACGTCTGTCGAGCTACGGTCTCTCGGAGCCGGTCATTCGGAATGACGATGACCGAGTCGACGGTCTCGCGCAGCTTGGCCAAACCGTCGAGAGCCTGATCCATGCGCCGCTTACCCTCGAGTTTGAAGGGAAGCGTCACTACCGCCACGGTGAGCAGATTGTTTTCGCCGCCGCCCAGTTGGGCGGTGATTGAAGCCACGACCGGAGCGGCGCCGGTGCCTGTGCCTCCACCGAGGCCGGCCGCGATGAAAACCATATCGGCGCCTTCGAGGGCGTCCGCGAGCTTCTCGGTGTCGTCCACCGCCGCCTGCCGGCCCACGCTGGGGTCGGCTCCGGCTCCAAGACCCTTGGTCAGCTTTCCGCCGATTTGAATCTTGACCGGCGCGCGGTTCGTCTTGAGAGCCTGCAGGTCGGTGTTGACGGCGATGAACTCCACCCCGTGAAGCCCCGCTTCCATCATCCGGGTGATGGCGTTGCCGCCGCCGCCGCCGACGCCCACCACTTTGATGCAGGCGCCCTTTGCCTCATCCTCAGCGAGGACGATGCGCGAGATTTTTTCTTGTGCGCTCATCAAGCCTCCCAGAAGCCAGAAACCCCGGAACCGATCATCTTCGCGGAGAAAACGTTGATTCCCAAGTTTAAGGCCAAATCTCTTAAGAACATCCAGTCATCAAACGGCATCGCCAACAAATCCATTCATTGGTCAAAGACCCTAGAACAGACCCGAGAACATGTCCTTGATCCGGCCGGTGAGTTTTCCGAACGTGCCGGTTCCCCGCATTTGCAGTAAGCGGCCCTCCCCGAGGCGGGCGCGATGGCTGAGCAGGACGAGCCCGACGGCGGTCGCATGAGCCGGTGACGACACCACATCAACCAAGCCGGTGATCCCGGACGGAGTCCCGAGACGTACCGGCAGGTCGAAGATCTGCTCGCCGATTTCGACGATGCCTTCGAGCATCGCCCCACCCCCGGTGAGAACGATCCCGCCGTTGAGCGACTGGTCGAAGCCCGACTTCCGGATCTCGGCCAGTACGAGCTGGCAGACCTCCTCGGTTCTGGCCTGCAGGACCTCGGCCAGAAGCTGACGACCCATGATCCGCGCCTTCTTTGTGCCGACGCTTTGGACCTCGATCATGTCCTCCTCGGGGACCAGGGAGACGAGGGCGCAGCCATGTTTCTTCTTCACCCGCTCCGCTTCGGTGACCCCGGTTCTGAGGGCCACCGCGACGTCATTGGTGAAGTGCTCGCCGCCGATCGGAAGCACGGCGGTATGCCACAAAGAGCCCTTCTCGAAGATCGCGATGTCGACCGTTCCACTGCCGATGTCCACCACCGCGACCCCAAGTTCCTTCTCATCCTGGGTGACGCAGGCCTCCGCCGCCGCCAGTTGGGCGAGAACCGTGCCTTCGACCTCCAGTCCCGCGCGATGCAGGCACGAGATCGTGTTCTGAGTCGATGTGGAGGACGCGGTGACCACATGCACGTTGGCCTCGAGCCGAGCGCCGCTCATGCCGCTCGGATCGCCGATGCCTTCCTGATCGTCGACCACGTATTCCTGGGCGAGGACGTGGAGGATCTGACGATCGGGCGGAATGGATACCGCCTTGGCCGCGTCGATCACGCGCCGGATGTCTTCCTTCTCGATCACCCGGTTCCGCGCGGAAACCGCGATGACGCCTCGCGAGTTCACGCTCTTGATGTGGGTGCCGGCGATGCTGACGCTGGCCTGCTGAACCTCGACCCCGGCCATCAGCTCGGCCTGTTCGATGACCTTCTTGATCGACTCGACGGTGGCATCCAGGTTGATGACCACGCCCTTGCGAACTCCCTTCGATTCGGTGTGGGCGGCGCCCACCACGTTCAGTCGACGATCGTCCATGGCTTCCGCGATGATCGCGCACACTTTGTGGGTGCCGATGTCGAGTCCAGTAATGTAACGGTCGTTCTTGCGGGCCATGGTTCTTCCGTTCCTTCTATTCTCTGGTATTTGTGGCCTGTAAACGAAGACTAGGCAGCACCGGAACGCCGATGCATCCCCGCTCGCTGCGTTGCTTCTCCTCGCATATGTTCAATATGCAGCGTCGGCGACGCCTTGCGAGTGGGGCGCCTCGACGTTCGGGTGCTGCCGATTCTTCGTTCACAGGACCACTAGCTCGAGATTTCGGCGGTGAGGTCAGATTTTTCGTCGCGCGACGCGGGCTTTGCGTAGATCCGGTCCTTGAAGCGCAGATCGAAATACTCGGCGTCCGGGCAGCGTTCGCGGAGCTTCTGCCTTAGGGCAAGGAAGGACAGGACACGTTTTCGGTAGGGAGGTTCGGCGAGC
>JANLWV010000419.1:0-3888 GCA_031364765.1 Vicinamibacteria bacterium | reverse complement strand
GCCGCGCTTCTCGCCGAAGAACTGAGTCCGAAGCGACGCGAGCGGGATCCCCGCCCGCAGGTCCTCGATCCACCGCGCGGCGCTCCGGTAGTGGCCGAGCGCCTCTTCAAACCGGCCCATCTGCTGTTTCACCCGAGCGAGGCCGCGATCTGCTTGGAGCGACAACTCCGCTTCGTAACCCTCGCCAACAACGCTGTTGGCGACATCCTCGAACCTCCGAGCCGCATCCTGCGGCCGTCCTTGGGCAAGGTCGATCTCGGCGAGGATCAGCCGAGCGCCCTGAACGCCGTTGTTGTCGGCGATCGCGAGGCTCAAGCGGATCGCTTCATCGCAGTGCTCCCGGGCTCTCTCCAGGTCTCCAAGCGCCTGAGAGTCGCGGGCGAGCCCCAGAAAGAATACGGGCACCGGACGACCCATGCCTCCTGCGATGCGCACCGCCTCCCGATGGCCCTCCATGCTCGCCTGGTAGTCGCCCCTTTGAAACGCGATATCGGCGATCCCCCCGACCATGAGCGCTACCCCGAAATCGTCATGGGAAGCGCGATACGCCTCAAGGGCGCGCGCGGCGTAGTTGTCCGCAAACGACAGATCACCGAACATGCGGAACGCCTCGGACAGGTTCGCGGCGCTCACCGCTGCCGCGCGAGAGGAACCAAGCGTTTTTGCCATCTCATACGTCCGAAGCAGGTGGGGAATGGCGGCGCCCAGCCGCCCACGAACGAGTTCATAGGCGCCCAGCGTTCCCCGAGCGCGAAGCTCCGTTCTAACGTCGCCCGCCCGCTGGGCGAGTTCAAGGGCGCGGTCGAGGATCCAAAGGCGGCGTGTCGGATCATCTGGGATTGTTGGGAAGATGCTCTTTGCCGTCAGGTCCTCGGCGAGCCGAGCGTCTTCGTGGAGTCCCTCGTGGATCGCAACCGCGCGGTCAAAAAAAGCCCACCGCTCTGTCCCGTCGGTGGCGTAACCGATCGCGCGCCACGCGTCGCCCAGGCGGGCCGCGTCACCGCTCGAAAGTGCGACGGCAAGTGCCAGGTCAGCGGTGGGACGGGACGCGCCGCGCGCCTTGCTCTCGTATTCGCACCGGGCCCTCGTGAGCAGGAGGTCGATTTCAACCGGCTCCTGGTGGGGCTGAGCCCGGGCCATTGCCAGGCCTTCGTTGGCCACCTTGATGCATTCGTCCCGGTGTCCTTGTTCAAGACGTATTCGGGCGCGCGAAAGCTGCTGCTGGGGAAAGCGATGGAGCCGCTCGCTCCGGTCGAGCCATTCTTCGGCATCGGAGAACCGCCAGCGCAATTCGTACGCGAGTGCTACGGCGTACGCTCGGGCGGCCGTCGGTTCCGCTTGCGAGGCGCTGACCCACGCATCTCCAAAGAACTCGAGGCCCCCCCGCGCTCTCGCGATGAGGGCTAGCTCCTGGATCGCGGGTATGGCCGCGGCGTCGAGCGAAAGCACGGCTTCGAGATGCTGCACGGCAGTTTCAAGGTCGCCCAGCCGGCGCGCAAGAACGCCAAGCGAAAACAAAGGATTCGGCAAGGATGGATTCTGGGCAGCAGCCTCCCGGAGTAGCGCCTCAGCATCCGCCGACCGACCGAGAAGTAGCGCTGAATCGACCAGCCGCGAATAAGCGGGCGCCGAAGACGCGTTTTCCAAGAGAGACGCCCGGGCGGCTGAATACACGGCTTCCCACTCCCCGGATTGCCCGCTCTCCCGCGCGGCTACGGCTCCCTGATCTTGAGGGGAGTGGCCGAGTCTCGGCGTAGCACCCGAGCTAACGAGAGCCATCGAAGCGACGAAGGTCCGAAAACGAGGTGACACCAGAAACAAATGGTAGTGGAAGAGGCCTGAGCCGGCAATGAACTTCTTCGGCGTTTCGGCATTTCCGCGATTTCGACGAGGTCCTGAAAGAACTGGTGGACTCGATGGCACTACTCTTATGAACTCACCAATTTCGCCGGGTCTTTAAGTGAGGATGGAATGGAGAACACGAGAACCTCGGGCCAAAAACGGTCTTCGTGGGGGTGCGCCATCGTGGCACTCTTGCTCGTCGTTCCGGCGAGCGCACAACCCAAGCTAGGTAAGGAAGCGATCCCACTGGATGTTCCTTCGGATGTTCGCATCCTTCTTGAGCACTGTTTCGAATCACAAGCTTCCGCGCGCGGCGACGCCGCCAAAAAACTCGGCGAGCTTGGGGCCCGCGCCTCCGCCGCTGTCCCGTTCCTTGTCTCGATACTGGGCGATGACGAGAGCTTCATGGACTCGATCAAGATCGGCACGATGGTGATCCACGGCATGTCGAGCCCCGGCCGTCAAGCCGCCGTGGCCCTGGGCTCGATTGGCGGCCCCGCGGTCGAACCCTTGCTCAGGTCCCTGCAAGACAAAGCCGCCGCTAATCGCGACAAGGCAGCGCTGGCTCTTGGCGGCACGAAAGACGCGAGGGCAGTCCTGCCGCTCATCGACGCGCTTGCCGACAAGGATGCCCGCGTGCGGGCCGAGGCCGCGTCGGCCCTCGGAAGCTTGAAGGATCTTCGAGCCGTTCCACCGCTGATCGCGGCGCTCCGCGGCGGTGAACAAGCAGTCACCGGAAAGGCCCACGAGGCCTTGCAGGAGCTCACGGCTCAGAAGTTCGGCAAAGATCCGGCTCAGTGGCAGGAGTGGTGGCAAAGCCACGGGAAGCAGTGACTCAAAGGAGCGCAGCAATGGTCGGCGTGATGACGGCGATCCTCGTCGCCCTGGTCGCGCCGGTCTTGATCGCTTCCGCCCAAACCCCATCCGCGGGGGAGAGATTCCTGGCCTCCCCGGTTCGTGAATGGACGTATGAGCTCCAAGTTCACGGGTCCCTTGGTGTTCATTTCGATCCCTACTTCGTCAATAGCGTCTTGCTGGAGTCCAGCCTCAGCCATGGCTCCCGGCAGAATTCCAACGATGGCAAGTCGGTCAAGTTCACTCTGCGCGCGTCGGCGAAGCCGCTAAACGGCGAGCAACCCCTTGAGCTCGACGAGGCGGCAAAGAAGGCGTTTTTCGGTCCCGTGGTCACGAAAGCCAGCCTTGTCGTTGTCCGGAGCGTCGACCCGCTCGCCGAGAATCACCCGTGGAATTTCAAAGGTCTGGACAGGAACGGCGCCTACAAGCCCCTGCTGCCTTTCCCACAGCCCATCCTGGCCCTGGAAATTCGCGGCGCCATGGATATGAAGAAAGACGATCCGTGGATTCTGAGCGAGTTGCTCGCCTTCGTTCCCGCCGACGGCAAGACGGCAGTCGACCATTTGGGCTGGATCAGCACGCCGGTCACCGCGCCGGTCGAAGTGCCGGCGGGCGCCTTCGACCGAGCCTTCGTCTCGCGGCGTCCCCGCGGCGACGGCCGAAACAGCCCGAGGCACACGCTTGAAAGCTGGGTAGCGGAGGGCGTCGGCCTGGTCAAATTGGTCGCATTGAGCCAAGAGAACAAATCGCTCTATACGCTCCAGTTGATCGCCTACAAATGATGCTCCCTCACCCTGGTTGAGCTTGTCCGACCCCTGGCCCTCTGACGTCTGCGGGTATCAGCGAATGGCCCGCCTCAGCCACTCCGCGGGCACGTCTACGAAGGATCGGTCGAGCTTGGCGGTCGAATCGCACCCGAGCAGCTTGAGGGTGCGGACCATGTCGGTGCGGAGGATCTCGATCGCGCGCGCGACACCGGCCTCGCCCGCGGCCGCCAGCCCGTAGGCGTGCGCCCGGCCGATGAGGACCGCGCGGGCGCCCAGGCACAGGGCCTTGACCACATCGCGGCCGCTGCGTATGCCGCTGTCCATCAGGACCTCGACACGGCCGTTCACAGCGGCCACGATCTCGGGCAATGCGCGGATGGTCGGCGCCACCGTGTCGAGTTGCCGCCCGCCATGGTTCGACACC
>JANLWV010000020.1:0-13131 GCA_031364765.1 Vicinamibacteria bacterium | reverse complement strand
CGCCAAGGCCACGCTCCGCGGTGTATTGTCGCCCCTCACCCTTGGGCTGGCCGCGCCCGTTCTTTCCGTGCTTGAAGACATCATCGCCTTTGGTCTGGTGGCTCTCGCCATTCTGGCGCCCTTCGTGGTGGCGGCGGGCTTGGTCCTTTTTGCTCTGGTCACCGGGAAGTTCCTCCGGAAGCGGGGGACTCCCGATCCGCCGCCGGTGACCGCATGATCCAGCGAAAGCTGGCCCTCGGTTTCGCTCTCGCCACTGCCGTCGCGTCCGTGGGCGCCCATCCTCGCCAGGATCCTCAGCGACCCCCGCTCATCATCGGGGCCGAAGTGGAAGTGGTGTCGGTGCCGGTTCTCGTCTTCGACAAGGCCGGACGCTTTGTCCCCGATCTGAAGAAAGAAGAGATTCAGATCTTCGAGGATGGAGTGTTGCAGGAAATCACGTACCTGGGAACGAGCACGGGTGACGACCGGATCCCGTTGTCCATTGCGCTGACCCTCGACACCTCCGGGAGCATGCAGCCGAGCATCACGTTTCTGAAGGAGGCGGCGACTTACTTCACCGGCAAGATCGAGGCGTCCGATCAGGCTCTGGTGGTGCAGTTCAACGAGAGCGTGAAGTCGAGTTCGGAATTCACGGACGACACCGATCGGCTCGACTCGTTCATCAACGGTCTCCAGGTGTGGGGCGGAACCGCTCTCTACGACGCGGTTCTCTACAGTCTCGATCGATTGCGGGATCGCCCCGGCCGGAAAGCGCTGATCCTACTGTCGGATGGCGACGACAACGGCGCGAGCCGCGCGTCCAAATCTCAGGTGACGGCCATGGCCAAGTCCCTGGAAGTGTCGATCTACGCGGTGGGGATTCGGGGCTTCGACACACCGAAGGGCTTTCTCAGGAACCTCGCGGAAGACACCGGCGGGGCCTACTACTTTCCTTCGAAGGTCGGCGAGCTGATTCAGGTTTTCGAGGCGATCTCCAAGGATCTCAAGAACAACTACCTGGTGGCCTATTCGCCGAAACGGGGTGCGGACAACACGTACCGCAAGATCGAAGTCCGGATCGCCCGACCGGAGGTCACGGTCCGCGTGCGCCCCGGGTACATGGCCGCGAGGAAACGCCGCAGCCGCGAGCGCTAGCCGCCGCGAGCGATACCGCCGCGCGGGCGACCCGCGAGTGCGACGACGCTAGAATGGCCGCTCATGGCCACGCCTGAACTGCTCCTCAGATCTTCGGAAGGGGAGCGACGAATCAGGGTGGAGCGGGAGCGTACGACCCTCGGTCGTTCGCGTGACGCGGACATCTTCATTCCCGACCAGTGGCTCTCGAGAATGCACGCCGAGATCCTTTTCGACCATGGCGGCCTGGTGATCGCCGACCTGGGCAGCAAGAACGGCACCCTCGTCAACGGATCGCGCATTCAGGGGCCGACGCCTCTTCGCAAGGGCGATCAGATCAAGCTGGGGGATCACACGGTCACGGTTCAATGGAACGTCGGCGAGGAAGACACCGAAGACGACATCCAGGCCGTGGGCACGAAGGTCTTCTCGGTCAAGACCCTTCAGGAAGGCGTCCTCAAGGCGCCGAGCAGCGCCGAAGATCTGGTTCGCAAGAACCGCGTCCTCACGGTTCTCTCCGGAGCCGCCGCCGCACTTCTGGCCCACAAACCCCTCTCCGAGACGTTCGATCAGATCCTCGACATCCTCTTCGGCGCGGTGGAGGCCGAGCGCGGCGCCATCGCCATATTTGAGGGTCCTCCGGGAGCGCAACTGGCCGAGGTGAAGGCCTCCAAGACGAGGCGGGGCGAGCCGATTCTGAGGGTCAGCCGGTCGATCTCACGGCGTTGCCTGAAGGAGCAGGTTTCGATTCTCCTGCCGAACGTGCTCGAGGATGTGGTGCTTCAGTCGCAACAGAGCATCGTGACCACGGGCATTCGCTCGGCCATGTGCGCGCCCCTGTGGCACTCGGATTCCGGCAAGGAGTCGGTCATCGGCGTGGTCTACCTGGACAGCCGTGAGCGCACGCACACGTTCTCCGAAGAGGATCTTGAACTCGTCACCGCCCTGGCCAGCGTCGCCGCCGCGAAGATCGAAAACGCCCGACTTCTCGAAGAGAGCCTGGAGAAGCGGCGCCTGGAAGAGGACATGCGGGTCGCGGCCGAAATCCAGCGCAGCATGCTTCCGAAGGCCTCCCCCGTCATCGAAGGCTACGATGTGGCCGCCGGGACGGAGCCCTGCCGCGCGGTCGGCGGCGACTATTTCGATTTCCACGTCACCAAGGACCGGCTCACCTTTGTCCTGGGCGACGTTTCCGGGAAGGGCACCGGGGCCGCTCTGATCATGACCATTCTCCGCGCCGCCGTGCGCGATCACTGGCTCGACGACGACCTGATTGTCGCCCTGCGTGAGATGAACAATCTGGTCACCCAGAACGTGCCCGCCAACAAATACGTCACCTTCTTCCTCGGACGCCTCGAACTCGCCACCGGCCAGCTCGAGTACGTCAATGCCGGCCACAACGCCCCGATCCTGTCTCGTGGCTCGGGGGCGGTCGAGCGCCTGCAAACGGGGGGCATGGTCCTGGGCCTTTTTGAAGACGTGAGCTACGAAAGAGGGTGGACGCATCTTGATCCGCAGGACCGCCTGATCGTTTTCACCGATGGTTTCTCCGAGACCTGGAACAGCAAGGGCGAGGAACTCGGCGAGGAGGGCCTCACCCGTTTTGCCCTGGACGTGCAGGGAACCTCCGCGAATGCCATGAAGGAACACCTTTTGCGGAAGGCCGACGAATTCGCCGAGGGTCTGAAGGCCACTGACGACCGCACGATTATTGTGGTGTGCCGGGATCCTGCTTAGCCCGGTCCACGCGCAGGCCCACGATTTCGGTCTCCAGACTTGAGATTCGTGCTCTCAGCCGGGCCGCGTCGGCCCTAAGCTCGGCGACCTCTTCCTGTGCGGGGCTGGTTCCGGAGCCACGGACCAGCAGACGAAGGGCGAACCTCGCGATGGTGCGCGTCCGAAACAGGGGGGTGGCGGCGAAAGACCAGGCTCGGGCGTGGCCGAGCACAAGCGCGGCCGAAGCCACCCCCGGCGCTTCGAGGCGGAGGATTAAAAGAGAAGCGAGACCCGGTCCCTCCGCGAGGCCGCGCTCCTGAAGTTCGGCCGCGGTATCCACGCGGAGCGTCGGTTCGTCGCCAAGTGCGGCGAACGCTTTCACGCCGATCCCGCCGAGGCCCGGGGCCAGAACGAAACGGGAGAGACCCTGCTCCGTTTGCACCAGGAGTTCGCCCGCGTCGAAGGGCTCGAACGCGCTGATCCTCGCGCGAACGCGATCGCGGAGGTCCTCCGCCCCGGGGCCCGTCTCGGTGATCGCGAAAAGATCCTGAATCGTCTCCTGAAACATGTAACCTTGTCTTCGTCTTCCTCTGATGGAGTGCCGGTCCCCATGTTGCCCGCTTGGAAGAGCGAGAGCAAGGCGATCCGTTTGAAGACCTCCCCAATTCATGATCAACGTCCTTCTCATCGGCGATATTGTCGGATCTCCCGGTCGCGCCATCCTGAAGCAGGCGCTCCCGAAGATTCTGCGCAAGCGCGCCATCGATTACTGCATCGCCAACGCTGAGAATCTGGCCGGCGGCAACGGCGTCACCCGCGAGCTGGCCGAAGAGCTCCTGAGTCAGGGCGTCAATTGCCTGACCTCGGGAAACCATATCTGGGACAAGCGCGAAATCATCCCCATTATCGACGTGTTTCCGCAGCTTCTCAGGCCCGCGAACTACCCCGTGGGGCAGCCGGGCAAGGGGCACCACATCGGGAAGAGTCGCACCGGGGTGAAGGTGGCGACCCTGAATCTGTCCGGCCGAGTCTTCATGAATGGCTCCATGGACGATCCCTTCACCATCGGCCGGAGGATTGCCGAAGAACTTCGAAAGGAAACCCCGGTGATTCTCGTGGACATGCACGCCGAGACCACGTCGGAGAAGGCGGCCATGGGCTTCTTCATGGACGGCCTGGCTTCGGTGGTGGTCGGCACCCACACCCACGTCCCCACCTGCGACCACCGGATCCTGCCCAAGGGCACCGCCTACTGCACCGACATCGGCATGACCGGGCCGTACGATTCG
Organism: Vicinamibacteria bacterium; assembly: GCA_031364765.1. Lineage (GTDB taxonomy): Bacteria > Acidobacteriota > Vicinamibacteria > Fen-336 > JAGNNV01 > JAGNNV01. The sequence continues at coordinate 9,013 of JANLWV010000020.1, read as the reverse complement.
GTTATCGGAGTGGAGAAGGACATCATCATCAAGCGCTTCGTGGATGGCCTGCCCGCGAAGTTCGAAACCGCGAAGGGCGATCCGAGATTCGCCGCCGTGGTGGTGGCGATCGACGAGGACACCGGCCGCGCCGCGTCGATTGACCGCATGTTCCTGACCGAAACTGATGTTCTTTCCCTCTAGTCGCCTTTGGCTCATCGACGCGTTCTGACCAATGACGACCCGGCGTTCTCAACTCCCACCGCCAAGCCCCCCCGCTCAGGGCCGGCCCCTTCGGGATCGCCTCCAGTCGACCCTCCTTGAGTCACGAGCGCCTGCCGCACCCGATCCCAAGGCCCTTGGCGTCGAAGCCGCGTCGGCTTCCCCCCGCGCAGACCAGACCAGGACGCCGATTTCGGTGTCCGAACTGACGGAAAAGCTGAGCCAAAAGATCACGATGGGTTTTTCTTCCGTGTGCGTCATGGGGGAGATTTCTCAGGTGAAGGTTGTCGCGAGCGGCCACACCTACTTCACATTGAAGGACGCGGGCGCGACCCTCGACGCCATGGTGTGGGCCGACCGCAAAGCCGGGCTCGCCGTAGAACCGAAGCAGGGCCTCAGAGTGGTGGCGATGGGCGCGATCAGAGTGTTCGCGGCGGGTGGTCGCTACTCGCTGCACGTGGACGTTCTTGAACCGCTCGGCGCGGGCGACCTGCAACGCGCCCTTGAGGCATTGAAGGCCCGCCTGCTGAGCGAGGGCCTGTTCACCGAGTCGCGAAAGCGAAAGCTACCCATGATCCTGGGCACGGTCGGGCTCGTGACGTCGCCCACCGGCGCCGTCCGTCACGACATTGAGCGCACTCTGGCCCAGGGCGGCGCGCGCGTCCGCCTCTTGCTCTCGCCCACCCGCGTTCAAGGCGAGGGATCGGCCCTCGAGATCGCGACGGCGATCCGGCTGCTCGCCGAACGGGACGATGTGGACGCCATCATTGTCGCGCGTGGCGGCGGAAGCGTCGAGGAACTCTGGCCCTTCAACGAGGAGGTGGTGGCGCGAGCGATCGCCGCCTCCCGTCCGCCCGTGATCTCCGCGGTTGGCCACGAAACCGACTTCACGGTGGCCGATCTGGTGGCCGATGTGCGCGCCTCGACGCCGTCCGTGGCCGCCGGTCTGGTCGTCGACATCCAGCGTCAGGCCGCCCTGCGCACACAGACCGCGACCGCCGCCTTGCCGCGGGCGATCGAGTCGAGCCGCGACCGCTGGCGCCGGCGTCTCGATGCGGTTTCGACCCATCGCGTGGTCGAACGCGAACGAACGAAGCTGGAGAGACTGCGTGGCCACCTGGCCGCAACCTTCGCCCGCGCGCGAGTGGCGGTCGACCGGCGACAGGCGATACGGCTTTCGACCTTCCGCGACCTCATGACCCGGGGTGAGGCCCAGGCGCCGAGAGAGATTTTTGGTCGCGCTCACGCCCGGGTGGATCGGGCTCTGCTGTCCATGGGGGCGCTGATGGCGTCGCAGGTTGACCGCAAGCGATCGCGAGCCGCCAGGGCCTTCGGATCGAAGGCCCTCCAAGATGCGGCCGCCAGACTCGCCCTCGTCTCCCGGCGTTTCTCGGACGATCTTCAACGGCTGATGCGGGTCGTGCGTCCCGCCGTGGACGGTCGCCGGTCCCAATTCGGCGGCCTCCTGGCCCAACTCGAAGCGTTGTCTCCGCTGGCCGTTCTTAGTCGAGGCTACGCTCTGGCCACGACGGCCTTGGGGCGTATCCTCGTTGACGCCAAAGACGTATCCGCAGGCGATTCCGTCCTCGTCCGGTTGTCCAGAGGACGACTGAGAGCCACGGTGACCGATCGTGAAGAGGAGGCCTGAAGAGCGTGGCGGCAAATGACGAAACCAAAGACTCATTCGAGACGGCCCTTTCCCGTCTGGAGCAGATCGTGGGCGCCCTGGAGAAGGGCGATCTCTCTCTCGAGGATTCGTTGAAGCTCTACGAAGAGGGCATCGCGCGGGCGAGGTTTTGTCAGCAGCGGCTAGAGGAGGCCGAGTCGAAAATAGAGGTTCTCTCCCAGGACGCGCGTCGCGTCCTCGACCGCGCGGCCAAAGCCGAACCTCCCCGCTGAACGCCTTGGAGCCTCCGTTCCATCCAACCCTCGACGAGTTGCGATCGCTCGTCGACCTCCTGCTCGACCAAAGTCTTCCGAAGGAATCGGCGTGGCCTGAACGAGTTCACGCCGCCATGCGCTACTCAATCTTTGCCGGAGGCAAGCGGATCAGACCCCTTCTTTGTCTCGCCGCCGCCCACGCGATCGACGGCGCCGCCGGCAGAGCGAGGGCTCTGCCCTTCGCCTGTGGGGTGGAGCTCATTCACACTTTCTCCTTGATCCACGACGACCTCCCTTCCATGGATGACGACGATCTGCGCCGGGGTCGCCCCACCTGCCACAAGGCTTTTGATGAAGCGACCGCTATCCTCGCCGGGGACGCTTTGCACACGCTGGCCTTCGAAATCATCGCCAAGGGAGAAGGCGCAGTCGAGAGAAGCGGCTCGGTCCTCAGTGCGGTCGGGTTGCTCGCTCAGGCATGCGGCACCGCCGGTCTTATCGGCGGCCAGATGGACGATCTGAAGTATGAGGGGGTTCAAGCCCTTCCCGAGGATCTGGAACGCATCCATCGAACCAAGACCGGCGCCCTGATCGTGGCGACCGTTTTGGGCGGGGGGGTGCTGGCCGGGGCTTCGCCGGCCCAGGCCGACGCTTTTCGTTCTTTCGCCGAGCCCATCGGCCTCGCCTTTCAGATCGTCGACGACATTCTTGACGTGAGCGGAGACGCCGCCTCCCTCGGGAAAACCCCGGGCAAGGACGCGCGTTCCGGGAAGGCCACTTGGGTGGCGCTTTATGGCGTCGAGGCGTCTCGCCAGCGAGCCGCTGATCTGCATGCGCAGGCCGTTTCGGCCCTTCACTCCTTCGGGTCCGAAGCTTCTCTGCTGAGAGATCTCGCCTCCCGGATCATCCACCGCGCCTCTTGAGCCCCATCCGTCGTCGCCTGGACCTGGAGATTGTTCGGCGGGGGCTCGCTCCCTCGCGAGAACGGGCCCAGGCCCTCATCATCGCGGGGCGGGTGCGCCTGGCCACGGGGGGGCGGCCCAAGGCCGGGGCCCAGGTCGCGGAAGAAACCGAGATCGAGGTGGACAGCGAAGACTCTTGGGTCTCGCGGGGAGCGCTGAAGCTCCTCGGAGCGCTCGACTCATTCAAGGTGACCTGCGAAGGCCGCGTCTGTATTGACATTGGAAGCTCCACCGGCGGCTTCACCGAGGTGCTGCTTTCCCGAGGTGCGGCGCGGGTGTATGCGTTCGACAGCGGTGTGGGCCAGCTGCATGAACGTCTGCGCCAGGATCCACGCGTGATTCTGAACGAGCGCACCAATGCGCGGCATCTCACTCCGGACGCGATCCCGGAACGGCCCACCCTTCTGACCATGGATGTTTCCTTCATCTCCGTGTTGAAGATACTGCCGGCGCTCAAGGGCCTCCTGGCCGAGTCCGCCGATGTGGTCTGTCTGGTAAAGCCGCAGTTCGAGGCGGGCCGCGCCGAAGTGGGAAGCGGCGGCATTGTGCGTAACCAGGCGGTTCACACCCGCGTGATGCTGGGCGTAGCGGGCGGTGCGGAAGATCTCGGATTCCGCGTGCTCGCGGTCTGCCGTTCGAAGATAGACGGAGTTTCCGGGAATCGCGAGTTCTTCCTGCATGCCGTGATCCCGGGCTGCTCGGCCGACGTGACGACGCCCGGTTCGGTCTGACATGATGGCGCTCAGCGAACCCGCAATGAAGAGTCCACCGGTCACCGGGCCCGTCGATCCGAGGGCGTGTTTTGCCCCGCTCGGCGGGAGCGCGGAGCGCTCGCTATGAGGGTGGCTCTGTTCACCCGCGGCGATCTCGCGGAGAAGGATCCCACCCGAGTCCGGGTGATCAACACTCTCCGTTCGCTGGGCGTCGAGATTGTGACGGAAGAGGCGACCACCCTCCGGGCTGGCGCCGCGACCGGACGCGGTTCGATTCCTCCGATGGACGCGGTGGTGGTCCTGGGCGGCGACGGCACGTTGCTTCGGGCGGTGCAGCACCTGGTGAAAGAAGACACGCCCGTCCTGGGTGTGAACCTCGGCTCGCTTGGCTTTCTCACCGAGATCACTGATGAAGAAGTGGAGGGCGCGCTCAAGACGCTGGTGTCCGGAAAATACGCTTTCTCCTGGCGTTCCATGCTGAGCGCGGCTCTCGTTCGGGGAGGCGAGTCCCTCGTGCAGGAAGGATTGAATGACGTCACCATCGCGAAGGCCGCCACGGTATCCCGGATCGTGGAGTTCACGGTCCTGGTGGGTGACAAGTTCGTATCGGATTTCCGGGCCGATGGCCTCATCGTTTCCTCGCCGACCGGCTCGACCGCGTACAACCTCGCCGCGGGAGGCCCGATCCTTCACCCATCGCTCGATGCCGTGGTCCTGACTCCGATCTGTCCCCACATGCTTTCCAATAGGCCTCTCGTCATTCCCGCGAGCGCGCCGGTGAAGATTCGCGTGCGATCGTCGAGTTCCCCCGTGCACGTGACCGTCGATGGTCAGTGGAGTCGGGAGGTCACTTCCGCGGACGAACTGGTGGTCAGCCGGGGGAAGCGACGGCTGAAACTCGTGACTTCGGCGGCCCGCGACTATTTCGAGGTGCTCCGTACGAAACTCAAATGGGGTGAGGTTCCGCGGCTCAGGGTTTGATGTTCGCCCCAACCACGTTCAGGCGAGCAAGCCGCAGTTCGCCTGCCGCCGCCCGGACAAAGACCTCATCGTCAGCCGCAAGCTGAAGCGTGAGGGGGACGTCGAAATCACCGGTCAGGTCAAATACCGATGTCGACAGGGAGCGCGTTTCAATCCTGAGTACGCCCTGATGCGAAGTGCCGGGCAGCGAACTCCCTCCAACCGAACCGCCGCCAAACGATCCGCCGCCAAACGATCCGCCCCCAAACGATCCGACGATGCGCAAGGAGAGAGGGCCTTCGGTTTCGGTCCGGAAAGCCAGCGCATCGCCGGGGTGAGCGAGGATCATCCAGCCCGAGGAGATGCGCGCGCCCCGTTCCAGGCGAATGTCCTTAAGGAGGCCCGGGCCGCTGATGCGCAGGCCCGAGGCGGTGGCTTCGATTGCGGAGCCGTCCGGGCCGAAGGAGACCGATCGATGGAGGCGCAGCCGTACGCGCCGCCCATCCACCACCGGCACGCCCTGAATGAGCACGCCCTCGCGGACTGCGAAGGCGATGGGGGAGTCGCGCCATGACCACAAAGCGGCGTCGAAGTCGCGTCCGCGCTGATGGAGCCGCTCCCAGCGATAGTCGTAGGTCCAGCCGCCGAGAAGTTGAACCGCGACCGAAATGATCCCCAGCACCGCGCCTTTCGCGGGCCAGGCGGCCAGGGCCTCGGGAAGAAAGAAAAAGAGCGCCGGGAGCAGGTCGGTCAGAAGCCTTGGTCCAAAGGACTCGCCGCCGTGCCACTCATTCCACGTCGCCATGAATAGAAGATGAGCGCCCGCCGCCGCAAGCAGGACTCGCGCCAGGGCGCAGTGGCGCGCCCTGCTGGTGAGGCCCCAGAGTGCCAGAAGAGCGATCGGCGTAAAGACGAAAAGTCCCCGCGCCGGCGAGAAAAGAAGCCCGGCGATCGACCCCGGGAATGCGTCCATGAATCTTCCGGTCAAGCCCGGACCAAACCGCCAGGGAGCCCCAAAGAAGACCGCGTTGTAGAAGGCCACGAAGGCCGCCGGGAGGCACGCGACCGCGGCCAATTGTCCTTTATGGGCGCTCATCCGGTGAAGGAGAAAGAGAAGGAGCACAGCGCACATCGGAACAACGGCGGGGCGTGATGCGGCGGCCATGGACAAAGCGAAGGCCGCCTCCAGGGCCGGACGCAACCTCAAGGGCCCGGTCGCCGCCTCCACGCGTTCGAGCGCGCTCACGCCCACGACCAGAAAGAGAAGAACCGCCGGGTGTTGCCAGAGAGCCTGGGCGGTTGAGTAAGCACTCGTTCCGAGTCCGAACAGGAGCGCCGATCCGAGGGCGAGTGACGGCGACGCTCGTCTGGAGAATGATCGGGCCAGAAGGGAGATGGCGCACGCGGCAAGGAACGCGGCGCTCAGCTTGCCCGCAACTTGAAGGCCTGACGGGTTCAAATCGAAGAACCGGCCGACCATGAAAAAGAAGGGCGTCGCGAGAAGTGCGGGAAGGGCCGGGTAGATTGAGATCCGACCGCCCGGAACGGGGCGGGTGAACGGATCCAGCACCCCGTCTTCAGGCAGCACGAACGTTCCCCGTTCCACCAGAGCCCGGGCCGTCCTCTCGACCGCGTGGGTGTCCCCTGATCCGATGGAACGCCCGTTGGCCAGAAGAACCGTAAACGAAATAAAAAAGGCGAGGAGCGCTATCCGGTCAGATCCGGCGGTGGTGTTCACTTGACCGGCGTGGACGGCGATTCCGAGGCTCGGGCGCCCTTTGACCAAGGCCGGCGCTGGAACTGATCCACCGCGCGTTCGTGATCGCGCAGGGTCTTCGAGAAGACGTGGGTTCCGTCGTTGCGACTGACGAAGTACAGCGCGTCCGTCTCCTCGGGCTGGAGCACGGCCAGAAGCGCTTTTCGTCCCGGCGAACCGATGGGTCCGGGCGGCAAGCCGGCAAACCGATAGGTGTTGTAGGGCGAGTCGGTGGACAAATCCACTTTGCGGATGTTTCCGTCGTACCGGCCTTCGAGTCTGAGCGCGTAGATGACGGTGGGGTCGGTCTGAAGTCTCATCCCCTTCCGGAGACGATTCAAAAAAACTCCGGCGATTCGGGGCCGTTCTTCGGAAGCGGCGGTCTCCAGTTCGACGATGGAAGCGAGGGTCACGATCTGTCGCAGATTCAGCGCCAAGCCGCCGATGGAGCGTCCCTCGGCGGTGAGTCCCAGCTCGTCGAACACGCGGCGTGAATACTTCACCATCTCGGCGGCGAGGGCCGGTTCGTTGGAGCCGTCTGGAACCAGGTACGTTTCGGGGAACAAGTACCCCTCTAACGTCTGGGCTTCGTTGTCGAGATCCGCGACGGCGGACGGGTTCCGGGCGGCGGCCAGGAAACCCTCACTTCTTAGCCCGGCTTTCCCGGCAATGTCCGCCATTTCAAGGATGTTCCGACCCTCGGGAAACGTGATCTCTCGCCGCTCTACGTCGCCCTCGACCAGTTTCTGTTCGACGTCGAGGAGAGAGTAAGGGCCCTCGAAACGGTACCGTCCCGCCTTTATCCGTGCGTCGTCGCCGCGAAGCCGGACCAGCAAGGCGAAGGTCCAGGGGTGCGGCACAACCCCGGCGTCGGCGAGCCCCTGAGCGATGGTCTGGGTCGAGGCGCCTGGGGGCACCACGATCTCGGTAGAAGGCCCCCCGATAGGCCCTTCGCTCTCCGCCCGCCACCACACCCGCAGGCCGAGAACCACCAGGACCAGGGCGGCCACGAGGCGCCCGTTCATACCAAAGGCTTCGACGAAGCGTGAGCGCGCGCATCCAGAAAGGTCTGAAGGATCAGGACGGCCGCCATCTGGTCGATCACCTGCTTGCGACGCCTGCGTGACATGTCGGCGGCGACGAGAATGCGCTCGGCCTCGCGCGTGGTGAGCCGTTCGTCCCACATCTCGACCGGGACCTTGAGCCGCCGCCTGAGGGTTTCCACGAACTCCTTGACCTTGACGCTCTGGGGCCCTGCGTCGCCGCGCAGGGTGAGGGGGAGCCCGGCGATCACCCGGGAAACGCCACGCTCCTTCGCCAGGGTGTCCACCCGGATCGAATCAGCCTTCTTACCCCGCCTTTGGATGGTTTCGACCGGGGAGGCCAGAATGAGGCCCTCGTCCGAACAAGCGACGCCGATCGTGCGGTCACCGATGTCGAGAGCCATGATTCGCATCGAAGTCTTAGAACCCCGCGAGTATACGGGCGAGGGCTGCGTAGAATGCGGAAGGGAAGCGCGAAACCATGCCAAGCAAGTATGTCCTTGATCAGGAGTTGGGTGCGGGTGGCATGGGGCGGGTTTACCGCGCACGGCTCATGGGGGAAGCGGGCTTCGAGCGCCCGGTGGTCATAAAGAAGCTCCTTGACGCCAAGGATCTCGGCCTGATCTCCATGTTTGTCGAGGAGGCCCGAAAGTACGCGGTTCTCGACCACGAGAACATCGGTCGCATTTTTGACTTCGAGCGCATCGACGACGACCTCTGCATTGTCCTGGAGTACATCGATGGCTGGAGCCTCGCCGAGTTCATCGACCGCCACATCATGCTCGATCGCCTCCCTCCCGCGGAGATCGTGGTGTTCATCACCAGCCGCGTCTGTCGTGGACTGCAGTACGTCTTTGAAAAGGCGGCCATCGTTCATCGCGACGTGTCGCCCTCGAACATCATGATGACTCGCGAGGGCACGGTGAAGCTCATCGACTTCGGCATCGCGGCGCGGAGCGGAACAAAGAGCGAAAGCCTGGTGGGCAAGCCCGCCTACATGGCCCCGGAAGTCATAGCCTCGCTCAGCATGGACAACCGGAGCGACGTCTTTTCCCTGGGGGCGGTCTCTTACGAGATGTTGACCCTCGATCGCCTTTTCAAAGGCGAGACTGCCGAGGCGACCTTGATCGAGGTGGTGGCCGGGGTGATGCGATCTCCGAGGGACCTGAACCCGGATGTGCCCCAGGCCGTGGTCGAGATCCTGTCGAAGACACTGGAGCGACGGCTTGAGAGGCGGTATTCAAGCGCGGCGGAGTTGGGTGCGGCCTGTGAGCACTGGCTCTATGACAAGGGGTACGGTCCCACCAACCTGACCTTGAAGGAGTACCTGGGCGCGTTGTTCGGTGCGAACCCTTCGACCCTGTCCCTGGAGCGGCCTCAGTTCCCGGTGATCGAGTTGTCGATGTATCCGGTCATCGATAGCGGAAAAACCCAACGCCCGCGGTAGGAGTCCCTCTCTCGAGAGATTGCTTCAGGCCAGTTTCTGCCTCAAGCGCA
>JANLWV010000540.1:0-2256 GCA_031364765.1 Vicinamibacteria bacterium | reverse complement strand
CCCCGTCCCTCGCCAGAGAGGAACCTTAGATTGCCTTCCTTGAGCCGAAGGACGCCCTCGTCGGGTGAAGTCAGGGCGTTTGCCTACTTCGGGTCGGTCTTGAGCGGCGTGACCGTGACCGTGTCGAGCTTCTGCTTTTGCAGCATGGCCACCAGCTTCGGCAGGTCGGTCTTGATGACCGCATCCATCTTTCCAAGCTGAACGTCAAGTCTGTCGGACAGTATCTTGAAGACCTCGCGACTCTGGTCGGTGGGCCTGGCATCCGCGCTCTCGATCACGCCCTGAAGGGCCGCGATCTTGTTGTTGAGTTTGATCGGAAAGTTAAGCGGATCCTGCGAGCTCTGATTCTTCACTTGATACATCTCGCCTTCAACTGCAGACAGCTTGTCGTTGAAGGAGCGAGCGGCTACGAGGGTTGGGGACGGCTTCTTGCCGGGCTTCCCGGTGTCGAGCTTCTTGATGCGCTCATCGACCTGACCCTTGATCCCGCGGATCAGGAGGATGGCGTCGTTCGCCTGGCTCGCCTTGTTACGCACCTGCATGGCGAGGTCGAACTGGGCCTGCAGATCCGCGTCCGAAACATCCTTCAGCACCGTCGCCTCCCGCTGAATCTTGAGGGGCTGGGTTTGGGCGGCGCCGTCTGCGGTCACCCGAACCTGGTACGAACCGGGTGCGGCGAGCGGACCGCGAGAGCTCGCGGCCCACATGATCAGGCCGGGGAATTCGGTCGCTCCTGGATACCTCAGATCCCAGTTCACCCGGTGATGTCCTGCGACAATGGGTGGCTTGGGGTCGCGCGGACCGCGGAAGAAGTCTTCCGGGGGCGCAGGTCGATCCGCCAGGGCCTTCGCGGCCTCCGCCTCGGCCTCCGTGTTCGTGAACGTGCGGATGGCGCCGCCTTGGGCGTCGAGGATCTCAACCTTCAGGTTTTTGACCCCCGACTTGAGCGTGTAGTCGATGGCGAGGTTGCGGTCGAGACCGCGGCGGGCCGAGGGGGGCGTGAAGACGTGCAGCGCGGCGGCCGTGGTGGCCTCGGAGCGCTCGCGCAGCGGCGTGATGTTGTCCATCACGTAGAAGCCCCGTCCGTGGGTGCCGATGACCAGGTCGCGCTCGGTCACCGCGATGTCGTGCACCGGTGTGGTCGGGAGGTTCTGCTTCAGCGACTCCCACTTCGCACCGTCGTCGTACGAGACGTAGATGCCGTTCTCCGTGCCGAGGTAGAGCATCTTCTGGCGCTTCAGGTCTTCGCGAACGGACCGCGCAAAGTCACGGGCGGCGACGCCATTCACGATCTTCGTCCAGCTTTGCCCATAGTCGTCCGTACGGAACACGTAGGGGGCAAAGTCGCCGAGGCCATAACGGTTCGCCGCGACATACGCAGTCCCAGGACGATGGGGTGACGCTTCCACAATACTGATGCGCGCAAAGTCCGGAAGGTCCTTGGGGGTCACGTTCGTCCAGGTCTTCGCCTTGTCCCTGGTCACCTGCACGTAGCCGTCGTCGGAGCCGGTCCACATGACGTTGCGATCCTTCGGAGACGGGGCGAAGGTGAAGATCGTCCCGTAGGTTTCGACCCCCGTGTGGTCCTTGGTGATCGGCCCGCCGGAATCGCCCAGGGTTGACGCGTCGCCACGTGTGAGGTCGGGGCTCACCTTCGTCCAGCTCTGGCCCTCATTGGTGGAGAGCCACAGATGCTGCGAACCGACATAGAGCTCGTTCGGATCGTGCGGGGACAAGACGATCGGGAATGTCCACTGGAACCGCTCCGCGATCTCGCCCGAGCGATAACCCATGGGATTGTCCGGGTAGGGATTGATGGCGCGGGTCTGGCCGGTCGACCGATCGAACCGGGAGATGTAGCCGCCGTAGCTGCCGGCGAAGAAGATGTCGGGCTTGGTGGGGTGGGGAGCGATGTAGCCGCTCTCCCCGCCGCCCGCCGAGTAGAAGATGGGCGCCGTCCGCTCGCCAAAGCCGCCCTCGGAAGACTGGCTTGAGACGCAAGCGGTTGAGTTGTCCTGCTGCGCGCCGCACACGTGATACGGGACATGAGTTGTGGTGGTCACATGGTAGAACTGGGATGTCGCGTAGTCCTGATCGGTCCACGTTTCGCCGCCGTTGACGGAGACGTTCGCGCCGCCGTCGTTGCTCTCGATCATGCGTTTGGGCTCGTCGGACGCAATCCACATGTCGTGGTTGTCGCCGTGGGGCGGGCGGATGGTGGTCCAGGTCTTTCCGCCATCGATCGACTTGTTGAAA
>JANLWV010000527.1:0-7967 GCA_031364765.1 Vicinamibacteria bacterium | reverse complement strand
GGCCGAAACGCATCCCTAGCAGAATGTCCACCGCATGCTTGTTGTCGGGCACCCGCGGATCGCCCAGGGCGCCCAGCAGGATCGCATCGAAGTTTTCGGCCAGCATCTTCAGGCCGTCTTTGGGCAGCGTCATCCCGGTCTTCAGATACGCGTCGGCGCTCCAGTCGAACGAAGAGAGCGCGATCTTCCCGCCCGACATCGCGGCGACCGCGGCGAGCGCGCCGCACGCCTCGCGAATCACCTCAACGCCGATCCCGTCGCCAGGGACCACCGCGATCCGGAGGGCCTTCATCGAACGAAATGCATGACCCACGCCCCGATGATCGTGGCTCCCACGAAGGCCGCGAACACCTTCGCCGCCGAGATCGCCCGCTGGCGCGGCGTGTTCTCGGACAGCGTCCCCATGGCGACAGAAGTGAAACCGGAGAAAACGAACAGGGCGACGAGGTGGGATTCGAGGAAGCCCAAGGGACTACTCCTTCCGGCCGGCCGCAATGTCGAACGCATCGAGAGCCACGAGAATGTTCAGAAGTCCTGCAACTTCGGTGAAGGTGCTCCCGTACTCGAAGGTGCTCCGCGTGATCAGAATGGCCTCCTGGCCAAAACCCAGGAAGCGGGCGAGAAAGTAGGGCGCTCCCACCACCACCTGGGCGGTGCTCCGCACCACCGCGAGAGGGTCGTCGAAGCCGACGTGAAACTGGAGCCTCGCACCATACAGGACGCCAAAGCAGAACAGGCCGAGCGTGCAGATGAAGTAGATCACCGCGCGGCCACGACACTTCGCGAGCGCATGGCCGGCGCCCGGCAAAAGCAGACCGGCGAATCCGGCGATCCAGGGAGACAAAGCGCTACCGTCCGTTCTTCCACGCGTTGTGAACATGTCGAATGAGGCGCTCAGAACTTCCGCTTACTCGTCGGGACTCTCGTCGAGGGAACCCATGTCGCCTTCTTTGTGCATGTACTTGATGGCGTGCTTCATGACGAGCAGGTTCGGGGCCCCCCGGCGGTGAAGCTTGAGCGCGCCCTCGTCGTACCACTCGATCACGCCCATGAGCTTTTCCCCGTCCAGGGTGACGACCACCATGGGCGTCTTCCCGGCCATCTGCTTGACGAAGTAGAAGGCCTCGGCCGCGGTCTCCGCCGGCGGAGCTTTCTTGCGCTTCTCGGACAACGCGTGTCGAGCCGCCGACATGTCGGGACGAATCAGTTTCCGATTGATCGACATTGGGCGGGTAGCTTACCAGCGGGCGTCAGCCGCGCGGATGCGGGGCCCGGGGAGCGAGCACCACCGTCGGAGGCGGGGTGTAACCGAGGTCTTGAGGCCCACGTCACCTGATCGATCGGAAGCGCGGGCAGGGCGTGGACGGGGTCGACCGAAGTCCGCAGGAACGTGAACGGAACGGTGATATTAAGCTCCGACCCCCATGGCGCGAGCGACCTCCCCCCCTTCTCCAAAGGCCAAAGACGAGGCCTTCATGCACATGGCCCTGCGCGAGGCGTCCCGCGGTATGAAGCGCGGAGAGGGCGGGCCCTTCGGAGCGTGCATCGTTCGCGACGGTTTGATTGTCGCGGTCGCCCACAATCGTGTGCTCGTCTCGGGCGATCCCACGCAGCATGCGGAAGTGGTGGCCATCGGCCGGGCCGCCCGAAGCCTGGGGAGACACATCCTCACGGGCTGCACAATCTACTCCACGACCGAACCATGCCCGATGTGCTTTTCGGCGATTCACTGGGCCCAGATCGACCGGATCGTCTTCGGCACCGGCATCGCGGACGTGAAGCGCCTCGGCTTCAACGAACTCTCCATCTCGAACCGCACGTTGAAGCGCCTCGGGAGAAGCCGCGTCATCCTCGATCAAGCCTCGAAACGTGAATGCACCGACCTGCTGAGATCCTGGGCGAGTTTGGAAACGAAGACGACGTACTAACAGTCCGTGGTGAAAGTCGGCCTGCATTCGAGCGCGCAGCCTGGCCTTGGGCCACGAAGGCTGCCCCACCAGCCAGAACGTCGGGTAGGACTGAGGCATCCCGTCTGGACTGCGTTGCTCGTCGCCTCAATATTCCCGATATTGAGGCTCCTCGGGGCCTGGCCAGACGGGCACATCGCTCATCTCGGTGCTACGGCGGACTTTCACCCCGGACTGCCAGGCCACCCTCTTCGCGGCCAGCATCGACACCACGTCCAGGACGCGGTCGATGTCCGAAGGCGCCACGCAGACGTGGGCCGACAGGCGCACGCCCTTGTCATCCCCCTGCGCCCGCACACGGATCTTCTTCTCCCAAAGGGCGTTCTGGAGATCCCGGGCGGGAACACCCTCCACCCGGAACGTCGTGATTGCCGAAGCCAGGCGGGGATCCGCGGGTGACGAAAGAACCGCGCCCTTGATCCTGGCCAGGCCATCGCGCAGTCGCTTCGTCAGCATCAGATCCCACCGCTCGACCCGGTCGATACCGGTGCGCTGGGCCAGGGCGAGGGCGGCCATCAGGCCGTCGATGATCGCGGTGCTACCGGTGCCGTACTGCATGAACCTGAACGCGCCCTGCTCCTGGTTATCCCACTGGTAGCTCGCAAGCGTCGTCCAGAACTTCTCCTGGACGCCGCGCCTCAGGTACAGCAGGCCGGTGCCCTTGGGCGCCATGAGCCATTTGTGCGGACTGGCGGCGTAGGCGTCGCATCCCATTTCACGCACATTCACCCGCACCTGACCTACCGCCTGGGCGCCGTCGATCAGGGAGAGGGCGCCGTGTTCGCGCGCTAGGGCGATGAGTTCGACCACGGGCATCCTGATGCCGAACTGCGAGGTGATATGGCTGACCATGATCGCCCGCGTCTTTCTCGTGGCGGCCGCGCGGAACATCGCGACGATGCCCTCAGGCCCGCCCCCGAGAGCACTCGCGAGGGGCAGTTCCTTCACCACGATGCCGCGCCGTTTCGCCATCAGACGGAAGATCGAAATGGCGCCGCCGTGTTCCTGATCGGTGGTCAGAACCTCGTCGCCGGGCTGCCAGTCAATGCCGTTGCCGAGCGCATTCATCCCCATGGTCGCGTTCTGGGTGATGGCGATCTCGTCAGCATCCGCGCCCAAGAAGCGCGCGACCGCCGTTCGGGCGGCGAGCAAAGGCTGGTAGCCGGTCAGCGGTTCCCCGTCCGCCTGAAAGTAAGGCCAGTCGGGCAGACCGGCTTCGGTGCTTCTGAGCCCGTTCACCATGGCATCCAGGATTTCACGGGGCATGGCGCCGAGCGTGCCCGTATTGCAGTACGTGACCTCGCGAGGAAAGAGGAACTCGCCCCGCAGGCGCGCGAACACGTCGGCATCGGTGGCCGCCTGTGCGGAGGCTTGAAAGGCCGACCCTTCGACCCGCTTAGTCAGCAAGCCGTGAAGCAGGGGAGTCGCCAAAAGCGTGCCCAGAAAGTCTCGTCTGTTCCCCATGTCGTTCGTTCCTCCGCGAAGTGTTGGCCCAGAATACGCCTTGGTCGAATCAGCCATGCCTCTGAAGCAAATCGTGGAGAACGTCGCCGCAGTCGCCCTCGATCTTCAGGTGCGCGAGATCGTCGGCTCTGGTCCTTCCGCGGTTCACCACCGCGACCGGCTTCCCCCGCGCGGCATGCGCTCCGATGAAGTCCTGAAACTGAACCGGAGCTTTGTGCTTCCACTCACCCTTCTCGTCGCGGTAATCGGGAATGCCGGAAGCGGTGCTGCAGCCGGCGCCGGTCAGCACGAACAGACGCGGCGCCCTCCGCAGGAAAGCGTCAAGCGAGGGCGCCTGAATCGGACGAGGCATACTTCTCGACTATATGCTTCATGGTGATGACGACCTCGGCATCCCCGAACGATCTCTGGCAGACGACTTCGAATCGCCTTTGGAAGACACTTTCTCCCGAGGATAAGAATCTCGCCGCCGCCGAATTGGTCAAGGACCAGTCGCCGCTCATCCGCGGGAGCGTGACCGCCGTGGTCGCCGACGCGCGCAAGATGCGGCCGATCGCCGCCCGGAAGCTGCCGCCCGAAGCTCAGGCCCGCATCGTCGCGACCGTGCGGGATCCGGGCGAGGTCCTCGCATCGTCTCTTCTGGTCGCCCTTCACCTGGGCCCGCGAAAGCCCATGCTGATCGCCTTCCTCGACGCCCTGGCGCTGCCGCACGAGGACGGCATCCTGAAGGACGAAGCCACGGAACCGATCAGCCTCGACGATCTGAAGAAAGGCTGCGCCGCCCTCGGTTCCGAGTCGCCATCGGCGATCCGGATCTACCTCAACACACTGTGGCTTCAAGACGCCGCGCGCTGGGCGAACGCCAGGGACGTGCCGCTCGGTGTCGAGGCGGGCAGGGGTGAGAGAGCGCGCGCCTAGTAGCTGTCGCCCATAGCGTCTGATCCACCGGCGTTCGGCAACGAGAGCCAGTACCGTTCAATCGGCTCTCGACTTCCAGCACCCTTCGCGTATCGGGCCAGCTGCTGGTTGAACGCTTTCCTCGAACCCAGACTAAGCGCCTGCCCCATCTCGGCGGCGAGAGCGAAGAGTTCGCTCGAATCACCCTCACGCCAAGGCTCCAACACCGGCTGAAGCTTGGGTCCGAGGGCGCGCTGAGGATCCCAGTCGGCCGCCTGCTTGAAGGCCGTCTTCAAGGATCGGGATAGGCGCCAACGCTCGCGCAGAGAGCCAAAAGCCGGCGGAACGCCAAGGCCCGTCACCAATCGAAGTACGAACGGGGCATAGCGGCGAGCGCTTCGGAGCGTTGTCGCCGGCGGCAAGCGGGCCCCCAGGGTGAAGAGTCGAAGTGGTACCGACTCCGGCACCAGGTTTTGCGGCCGCTCTTCGAAGAACAGAAGGTCGCGTCTTGGGTCGACGCTCAACGCCGCGCGCAGCGCCGTGAAATAGTCGATCGCCTGCGGCGATCCCAGAAGACCCAGCGGCGCCATGACGTGTTGGGGAGCGAGGCGGCGGATCACTATGGAAAGTCTTTCGCGCCAGGGCCGGGCCGGGTTGAAGCCTTCGCTCTCGGCTTCCACGTCCTCGAACCGACGCACTGTGCCCAGTCCGCGCCCCGCGATGGCTTCGGCGCCCGCCGCGTCGACGAGGGGCATCAGCAACGCCCTCCGGCCGGCGTCCCGTTCCGATTTCAGGCGGGAGAAACACGAGAGGGCGGCCACAGACGCGCTGTCGGCGAACACAACGCTGTCGAACCTCAAGACGGGCGCGCCCCCCAAGACATAGACCGGCGGGCGTGAACCAAGGCGCCGATCAGGATCCGACTGGTAGCGGGGGCAGGATTTGAACCTGCGACCTTTGGGTTATGAGCCCAACGAGCTACCGGACTGCTCTACCCCGCGGCGAGTCGACGGCGAGAGTGTATCAGAGGGTCCAGGCAGATGCGGTGATAAGTTTCCCAACATAAATGAGGACGAGCGCGATCATCCTGGTGGGAGGGGAGGGAACAAGACTTCGGCCGCTCACTCTGGAGCTGCCCAAGCCGGTCGTTCCGGTCCTGGACCGGCCGTTTCTGAGGTTTCAACTCGA
This sequence comes from Vicinamibacteria bacterium, assembly GCA_031364765.1. Lineage (GTDB taxonomy): Bacteria > Acidobacteriota > Vicinamibacteria > Fen-336 > JAGNNV01 > JAGNNV01. The sequence continues at coordinate 2,451 of JANLWV010000527.1, read as the reverse complement.
GCTTTTGCGCAAAGTCGGAATCGGGGACATCGTTCTCTGCGTCGCCTTCAGGCCGGAGCGGATCCGCACCGTCCTGGGGGACGGCGCCGCCTATGGAGTCCGACTCACTTACGTCCTCGAAGAGACGCCTCTAGGCACCGGTGGAGCGATCAAGAACGCGGAAGGGGCCTTGGGGGATCGAGTCGTGGTCCTGAACGGCGACGTTCTCGCCGACATGGATCTCGCCAAAATCCTCAGGCTCCACCACGAGACGCGCGCCTCCGCCACCCTCGTGCTTCATCCGGTCGACAACCCGTCGGCCTATGGTCTGGTCGAGACCGACGAAACGGGCCGGGTTCAGCGCTTCATCGAGAAGCCGAAACCGGAAGAGATCACCACCAACAAGATCAACGCCGGGCTCTATGTGCTCGAAACCCGGACCTTGTCCCTCATGCCGAAGGGTGTTCCCTACTCGATTGAACGCGGCTACTTTCCTTCCCTGATCGAAAGCGGCGAACGCGTTCAGGCTTTTACCCATACCGGCTACTGGATCGACATCGGCACCCCTCAGAAGTATCTCCAGGTTCATCTTGACCTGCTGTCACGCCGCTTTCCCTGCGACATCTCGGCCACCCCGCGCGGCACGGGATTCGTGCACGACACCGCGACCGTCGACCCCCTGGCCGTCCTCGAAGGCAACTTCTACGTGGGACCCGGGTGTCACGTGGGCCCCGGCTCCAGAATCGAGGATGGGACCACTCTCACCGCGAACGTCCGCGTTTTGGGCGGCACGGTGCGGCAGAGCGTGGTGTGGGGCGGAACCGAGATCGGCGAGGACGCGATCGTGGCGGGTGCTCTGCTCGCGAACCATGTGCGGGTGGGACGCCACTGCCGTGTACTCCCTGGGGCGGTTCTAGGCGACGGCACGGTGGTGAGTGACCATTCCCGCACGTCGCAGGGATAACCCTCGCAAAGGACAGACGACCGACCATGAATCCCGCCCTCTCCAGCATCTTCAAGGCCTATGACATTCGCGGCCTCAGCCCCAGCGAGTTAAACCCGCCGCTCGCCCGCCGCATCGGCATCGCCTTCGTCGACTACCTCAAAGCGGAGACCATCGCCATCGGCCGCGATATGCGCGACACCTCACCCGGTCTCGCCGCCGCCTTCATCGAAGGCGCGAGATCTCGCGGAGCGAGTGTCGTCGACATCGGCATGGTCTCAACCGACATGCTCTATTTCGCAGTGGCGAGCCAATCCCTGGACGGCGGGGCCATGCTCACCGCGTCGCACAATCCGAAGCAGTACAACGGGATCAAGCTGGTGCGGGCGGGGGCGGTGGCCCTCTCGGGGGACGCTGGCATTAAAGAGGTCCGCGAGGGCGCCCTTGGACCCGAGCCCGCGCCCTTCACGGGTCAGGTCGGAACTCTCTCTCATCAGGACGTGAGCGATGCCTACACCGCGCACTGCCTTGGCTTCATTGAGGTGGCGAAGCTCCGCCCTCTGAAGCTGGTTCTCGACGCCGGCAACGGAATGGGCGGCCCCGCGGCCGAACGCATCTTCGCGAAGCTCCCCTTCGAGCGCACCGACCTCTACTTCACACCCGACGGCAACTTCCCCAATCACGAAGCCGATCCTCTGGTCGAAGCAAACCGGCGGGACGTCATCGCCGCGGTCAAGGCCAGGGGCGCCGACCTGGGAATTGCCTGGGACGGAGACGCGGACCGTTGCTTCTTCATTGACGACACCGGCGAGTTCATCCCCGGTGATTTCGTGACCACCTTGCTCGGCGTCATGTTCGCCCGGCGAGAGCCGGGCGCCACCATCGTGTACGACGTGAGGGCGTCCCGGGCGGTGGCCGACAGCGTCAGGGCGGTGGGCGGCGTTCCCGTCATGCACCGGGTGGGCCACGCCTTCATGAAGGTGAAGATGCGCGAGTTGAACGCGGTCTATGGCGGAGAAGTGTCGGCCCACTACTACTTCCGCGACAACTGGTTCGCGGACAACGGCATGATCCCGGCCCTCCTGATGCTGGAGCTGGTCTGCAGTTCCGGAAAGAAGCTCTCGGAACTCCTGGCCCCCTACCGGGCGAAGTACTTCCTCTCCGGCGAGATCAACTCGAAGGTGGCGGACGTGCCTCGCGCCCTCGCCCTCATCGAGGAGCGATTCAAAGACGGCCGAGTGACCAAGCTCGACGGCGTATCCGTCGACTATGACGACTGGCACTTCAACGTGCGCGGCTCCAATACGGAGCCGCTGCTTCGTCTGAATCTCGAAGCCATGTCGAAAGCCGGGATGAAACAACGCCGGGACGAGGTGCTGGCCCTGATCCGGTCCTAGGCGGGGTTGCTTCGGCCCGTCGGGAACCCTTGGGGGCCCCGCCATGCCGAAGGCCTTTCAGGCCTTCGGCACCAGCGCGTCGGCGGGGTAGCTCGACCCCACCAGCGGGCCCGACTCCACAAGCCCAAACCC
>JANLWV010000514.1:0-15955 GCA_031364765.1 Vicinamibacteria bacterium | reverse complement strand
GTGCCCAAGTACGTCGACGCGATCTACGAGCACATTCTCGACCTGCGCGACGACGGCTCGTTCCATCTCAACATGGACTACTTCGACTACTGCGCGGGCCTCACCATGACGAACTCACGGTTCGATTCGGTGTTCGGGGGCCCCCCTCGAAGGCCGGAGGCGAGGCTTACCCAGCGCGAAATGGATCTGGCCGCGAGCGTGCAGAAGGTAACGGAGGATGCGATGTTGCGAATCGCGCGACACGTCCACCGAGAGACCGGCCTCGACCATCTGTGCCTCGCCGGCGGCGTCGCCTTGAACTGCGTGGGCAATGGCCGGCTCCTCCGTGAAGGACCGTTCAAGAAGATCTTCATCCAACCGGCGGCCGGGGACGCGGGTGGAGCGGTGGGTTCCGCCCTGGCGGTCTGGCATCGTTATCTCGACAAGCCGCGGGCCACGTTCACCGGCGCACCGGCTCTGGACCGCCAGCGTGGGTCGTATCTCGGACCGGCCTACCTTGATGTGGACGTTCAGCAGGTCATCGAGGCCCGGGGGGCCAAGGCCGAGAGGCTCGATGACTCGACGCTTCTCCCAAAGATCGCTTCTCTGCTCGCCCAGGGGAAGATCATCGGGTGGATGAGCGGCCGGATGGAGTTCGGCCCGCGGGCACTCGGGGGGAGGTCGATCCTGGGCGACGCACGCGATCCCGAGATGCAGAAGCGGATGAACCTGAAGATCAAATTTCGAGAGTCGTTCCGCCCCTTCGCTCCTTCCGTTCTCGCGGAGCATGTTTCTGACTGGTTCGACATCGACCGCGAGAGTCCTTACATGCTTCTCGTGGCTGAGGTCGCGAAGAAGCATCAGATTCCGATGACCGCAGAACAGGAAACACTTTTCGGCATTGAGAGGCTCAATGTTCCCCGCTCGACCATCCCGGCCGCCACCCACGTCGACTATTCGGCAAGGATTCAGACCGTGCATCGTGAGACCAATCCGCGCTACTACGATCTCATCCACGAGTTCTACAAACTCACGGGGTGTCCGGTAATCGTCAATACCTCCTTCAACGTCCGCGGCGAGCCCATCGTCTGCACGCCCGAAGACGCCTATCGCTGCTTCATGCGTTCCGATATCGATGTGCTCATCGTCGACCAATGGATCTTCATGAAGGAAGCCCAGCCGGTGATCGAAGACGACAAGAAGTGGATGCAGGAGTTCGAACTTGACTGACGCGAGCGCGGCGAAGCCCCGGGCGGGCCATCGGGAGCTTCGCGGCTTCGGCTTCACATTCAGCGGCGTGGCCGCGGTTTTCGCGCTCTTCCTCTGGTGGCGTGGCCGAACTGCGGGCGCATCGTGGTTCCTGGCCGCCGCCGTCTCCTTTCTTTTTGTGGGAGCGCTTGTCCCCGGCCTGCTTCGGCCCTTCCACGGGCCATGGATGAAGTTCGCGGAGATCCTCGGATACATCAACACCAGGATCCTCCTAAGCTTGTTCTATTTCATCGGTATCACACCCACCGGACTCTTGATGCGTATTTTCGGAAAGGATCCGATGGGCCGGACCTTCAAGCACAAGGACGCGCCATCGTATTGGACCAAGCCCATTCGGCACGAGGACGGCGCCCGCCACTTCGACCGCCAGTTCTGAGGCTGGAATGAGACTTGCTGAATGGAGAAGGCGTGAGCCATCTCTCATCGCGGCAATTAGAGGGGCCATGGAGCCAAGGGGCCCCTACGGTTCGCGATTTGGACTCAAACCACGGAAAACCGTGGATACCCTGGTCCGGAACCCCATCGACTGCCCGCATACCGACGTCAACCCATTGTCCGTTATCGAACGAGGAGCGTCCATGACCGAACTGGCACCCACCCTGGCCCTACCCGAAGGTCAGACCCTTAAGGATCTCGTTCAGGAATATGAACGGCAGCTTCTTCTGATGGCGTTGGAACTCGCAGGCTGGAACCAGCGGCGGGTGGCTGCGTCTTTGGGCCTGCTCCCATCCACTCTGTCGGAGAAAATGAAACGACTCGGGTTGAGGTCGCCGCGGCCTGAAGTGGTTGTGAACGACTCAGTTTCGGCCCTGGGCGGGCGCGAGGCGATCCCGGCCCAGTAGCCGACTCACGCGGACCGGGCGGGCCGCTTCTTCTTCCCGGGCTTCTCGCCGACGGTCGTCGCTAGCGTTTCTGGAGCGGCAGTCGGAGCCGCGCGCAGACCCCGGTTCGTTCCGGCCGATTCTCAAGGGTGAGAGAGCCGCCGTGACCCTCGGCAATCTGCCGAGTGAGCACCAGACCGATGCCGGAGCCGCCGGGCTTGGTGCTGAAGAAGGGGACAAAGAGATTCGCCGTGGCGGGCAGCCCGGGACCTTCGTCCTCCACCAGAATCTCGAGGGCGCCCCCGATCATCCTCCAGCCAAGACGCACGCCGCCGCCCGATTCCTGAGCGGCTTCCAGTCCGTTGCGGATCAAATTGATGAGCGCCTGTTCAAGTTGCGTCGCGTCGGCCAACAGAGTGATCGCGGGACCTTGGTGAACGAGGACCCGGTGGCGGGATTCGAGAACGGTGACCCGCCGAATCAGATCCGCGACATCCACCGGCGCCAACGACGGAGCGGGAAGACGGGCCAGCCGCGCATAGGCCTCGGTGAAACGCGCAAGGGCTGCGGACCGGGAAGCGATGACGGTAAGACCCCGGCGCAGGTCGTCGTCAAAGTCGCTCGGACGTGGCGTTCGCGAGAGGAGCGTCTCCAGGCTTCCGGCGATCGACTGAATGGGCGCGAGCGAATTGTTCAACTCGTGACCGATCACGCGAATGAGGCGCTGCCAGGCCTGCCGCTCTTCATCGCGCAACGCCCGACTCACGTTGCTGAGAACGAGCAGATGGTGCGGCCGCCCGCCCTGCCGGAAGAGCGACCGCCGCACTTCAAAACGACCGGGCCGGCCGGCGAATCCCGCATCCATCACCCGGGGCGCCTCTCCGCGAAGAGCTTCACCCAGGCCGAGGTCCGTCGCCGTGCGCCCAAGGGCGCGTTCGGCCGCGAAACCCAGCAGGCCCTCCCCCGCCCGATTCACCAGCCGAAGCTGCTCGGTCTGATCGAATGCGAACACCGCCACGTCGATCTCCTCCATGACGCTCCGGAGAAGTCCGGTAGCTTCGAGGGCGCCGAGGCGCTGGTGCTTCAGGGTGTCGGCCAGCGTGTTCACTTCGAAGAGAACCTGCGATAGAGCGTCGTCGCCGCCCCGGCCACGGGCCCGGAACGAAAAGTCCTCCTCCCGGAGGGCAGCCAGAAGATTGGAAACCGTCTGCATCGGCCGGATCACCGTCATCTGGGCGGCGCGAGCGAATCCGAGCCACGCGCTGACGATAAGGATGGACAGGGTCCAGCGCAGTTCGGCGTCGTGAGGTCGCGCCCAGAGCCATCCCAAGAGGAACGATGAGCCTGGGAAGCCGGCCAGAACCCCGAAGAGGAAGACGCGGCCGTCGAGAGAAAGGGAGCGTCGGGACATCTGGGCCGGGGCCGGTCAGGGGATCAAAGGCCGTGCCGTTCGATGCGGCGATAGAGCGCGCTGCGCGACAGGCCCAGCGCGTCCGCCGCGCGCGTCACGTTGCCTTCGAACCGGCTGAGCGTCTTCTTGATCAGAAAGGCTTCGACCTCTTCAAGGCTCATGTCCTCAAGCCGCCCGCCCCGCGGTTCCCCGCCGGCTCGCAGGGCGAGATCCAAAGGACCAATGCGCTCGCCCGCGCTCAGAAGGACCGCTCGCTCCACTGCGTGGTCCAGCTCGCGCACATTGCCTGGCCACCCGTGCTCGAGCAGAGCCTGAGTGGCCGCCGCGTCGAAGCCGGAAACTTTCTTGCGATAGCGGGCGGCATGAGCGGCGAGGAAATATGCCGCCAGGGCGGGTATGTCCTCGCGCCGGTCGCGGAGCGGCGGAATCCGGATCTCGATGGTGTTGAGACGAAACTGAAGGTCCTGCCGGAAGCGACCGGCCGCCACTTCCGCGTCCAGGTCGGCGTTGGTGGCCGAGAGGATCCGAACGTTCGCTTTACGCGTGCGCGACGATCCCACGGGCTCGAACTCCCCGGCCTCGACCACGCGGAGCAGCTTGGATTGAAGGCCCGGCGTGACGTTCGCGATCTCGTCCAGAAATAAGGTGCCGCCATCCGCGAGTTCGAACCGGCCGACCCGGTCGGCGCGGGCATCGGTGAAGGCGCCCCGAACGTGGCCAAAGAGCTCGCTCTCGAAAACGCCCTCCGACAGGCCGCCCACATTGACGGTGACGAGAGCCTTGTTTTTCCGGTTCGATACCGCGTGCAGGGCTTGCGCGATGGTTCCCTTCCCCGCTCCGTTCTCGCCCAACAGAAGCACGTTGGCGTCGGAGGGCCCGACCCGCCGAACCATTTCCATGACTTTCTTCATGCTCGGCGACTCGGCGATCACCTCCAGTTTCCCTTCGCCCCGCAGCGCCCGGTTCTCACTCTCCAGTCGCCGTCCGTGGCGGAGAGCCTTCGAAAGCTCGGTCTGGGTGCGAAGGATCGCGATCAGACGTGCGTTCTCCCAGGGCTTGCTCACGAAGTCGCGCGCGCCGCTGCGCATCGCCTCTACGGCGAGACTGACGCTGGCCCACGCCGTCATCACCACCACGGGAAGCGTCTCATCCAGCTCCCGGATTCGGGCCAGGAGATCCATGCCTTCACGACCGGACGTGGTGTCGCGCGTGTAGTTGAGATCGATCAGGGCAACATCGAACTCCCGGCCCTCAAGCGCGGCCCAGGCCGCGGCGGGAGATCCTGCGGTTTCGATGCTGAACCCCTCGGGTTTAAGGAGCAGCCGCAGGGCCTCGAGAACGTCCTGTTGATCGTCGGCGACGAGAATGCGGGGAGAGGAAGTCACGGAATCACCGAGTATATGAGGGCCGACTTTTGATTCGCGCTTCCCTTCCCGGAACTCCCCGGCTTCGTCGACCGCTCAGTTCGAAGGCGCAAGCCAGCCGTCTTTCAACCGGATCACCCGGTTGCCGTACGACGCGTTCGTCTCGGAATGGGTCACCTGAATGATGGTCGTGCCTTCCTGGTTGAGCGCCTTGAAGAGCTCCATGATTTCCCGGCCCTGGTCCGAGTGAAGGTTTCCCGTGGGCTCATCCGCAAGGATGAGCTTCGGCTTGGCGACAATGGCCCGCGCCACGCCCACGAGTTGCTGCTGGCCGCCGGAGAGCTGCGAAGGATAAAGATCCTTCTTGCCCACGATGTTGAACTTGTCGATGACGTCGCCCACGATGGCCTGCCTCTCCGCCTTCTTGAGGTCGCGATACGAGAGTGGGAGCTCGAGGTTTTCGTAGACGGTGAGGTCGTCGAGCAGATGAAAGCTTTGAAAGACGAAACCGATGTTCCGCTTCTGAAGCTCCTGGCGGTCGCGCGGTTTCAGCTTGTTGACAATCTCCGCCCGGAACTCATACTCCCCGGTGAAGTCGCCGTCGTGCATCCCGAGGATGTGGAGAAGGGTCGACTTGCCCGCTCCCGACGGGCCCATGATCGAGACGAACTCGCCTTCCGCGATCGACAGGGTGATGTTCCGAAGCACGTACACCCTTCCGGCGGCCAGCGGATACGACTTTTCGAGATTGCGTAGTTCGATCATGAGATGTCTGTTTCCTCTTTCATTCTTCCCTCAGCGTCACCATCGGATCGACGCTGACCGCGCGCCTCACGGGAATCCAAGAGCACACCAGAACCAGGAGAAGAATGGCGCCGGAGGCGGTGGCGAGTGTCGACACGCTCATAGCACTCACGCCGAAGAGCAGTCCGGCAAGGCCGCGAGCTGCCGCCATCGACAGCAGGGCGCCGAGCGCCACTCCGATTCCGGTCACCAGGCCCGCCCGTGAGATCACCAGCGTGGCAATGCCGCGGCCGGACGCCCCGAGCGCTCGGCGGACGCCGATCTCGTGAGTCCGAGATCCGACGAATTGGCGAAGTAGACCGTAAAGGCCCATCCCCGCGAGCAGCATGGCGGCCGCAGCGAACAGACCCATCACCCGCGCGAAGAAGCGCTGGTCCCACGTGGTTTCGATTCGAACTTCGGCCATGGTGCGAGTGTCGAAGAGCGCGATTCCCGGATGCGCCGCCTTCGCCATGGCCCGCAGTTCGCGAACCAACGGATCGGCGGATCCACGGGTGCGGGCAAGCACCGCCACCGATCTCCAGCCCAGGCGCGAATACGGCACGTAGAGCGCCCGCCGAGCCGCGCGTGTCTCTTCGCCGAACTCCTCGTACTGAACGTCCGGAGCGACCCCGACGATAGTGCGCCAATCATGGTGGGCGCCGTCGCGCAGGGCGATCGCGCGCCCGACCACATCCGAACCGCCGCCGATCGCCGCCGCGAGCGACGCACTCACGATGACCGCCGTCGACGTGGTGTCCTCAAACTCCTGCCGCGTGAACTCGCGGCCTCGCAGCAAGCCGGCTCCCATCGCTTCGAACAGCCCCGCGCTCCCGCCGACCACGGTGGCCGCGATCTCGTCCTTGGACGGCGCCCCGACCTCCCCAACCAGCATCGCCGTGGGTCCGCCGTCGTCGGCCGGGATCGCCGTGGTCACCGCCGCGCGTGTCACCGATGGCCTGGCTTCCATCGCATCGACCAGACGCGAAAGAGCCCGGGCCTTGGCATCGGTCGCATCCACCTCATCGCCGGAGAGATAGAGCCTCATGGTCAGGAGGCCCTCTTCGCGGACTCCCGCATCGGCTTTCTGGAGGTTGGTGAACGACTCGATCATCAAGTGGGCGGCGACCAACAGGGCCAGGCAGACGGCGACCTGGGTGACCACGATTCCTTCCTGAACCATTCGGGCACCCACACCTCGAGTCGTCGATCGCCCTGACTCTTTGAGGTCGATGCCGGGATTGACCGATGCGGACCGCCAGGCCGGCAACAGGCCGGCGAAGAGAGTGGTGAGCAAGGTGAGCCCCAGACAATAGAGGAACGCGGTCGCGTCCACCTCGAAACGCATCCAATAAGGCGGCGCTTCCGGGAACGACGAAACCAGACGGGGAACCGCCCACGCGGCAAACGCCCAGCCCAGGGTGGCGCCGGCGAGCGACAGAACAAAGACTTCGGCGAGAAGCTCACGGGTCAGCGAACCACGAGAGGCGCCGAGGGCGGATTTGAGCGCCAGTTCTCTGCGCCGGTCCACCGATCGTGCGACCAGCAATCCAGCCAGGTTGGCGCACGCAATCAGCAACACCATGGTGACGGCCAAAAGCATGGCGGTCATGGCGAGCGGCGTCTGGTCGATGAGGGAGTTCGGAAACCAGGCCGCCTTCAGGAGGTAGTCGCGCTGTGTCTCCGGAAGCCTCCGTTCGAGGTCGAGGCTCAGCGACTCAAGCCGCGCCGATATGCGGTCCGCACTCTCGCCGCTCGCGAGCAGACCGAGGGCCTGCACAAATCGAGCTGTTGGCGGTTGTCCGGCGGCCGGCTTGTAAGCGAGCCAGAGTTCCTGACGCACGGGGAATCCGAACCCTTTGGGCATCACGCCGATGACTTCGACCTTGCGGCCATTAAGCCTGATGTCCCGGCCCACAATCCTCGGGTCGCCGCCGTACTGACGCTGCCAGAGCGCGTGCGAGAGCACGGCCGTCGTCTCGAATCCGAAGTCCCGTGCGTCCTCGCTGGAAAACAACCGGCCGAGCGCGGGATGCGCATCAATCAGCGCGAAGAGTCCCGGCGTCACCGAGGCTCCGCCCGCTCGGATCGCCCCGTCCGCGACATCGAGGGTGAAGTTACGAAACACGTAACCCTCTACCCGGTCGAGTCCCGGAACGGACGAACCCACGGCTTCGAACTCGGGCCACGAAAGCTCCGCGTCGTCGAGCTGTTGAGCGCGCGCGGGGTGGACGGAGTGGAGCGAAACCACGCGGCCGGTGTTCTTCCCGAAGTCGGCCTCCACGAAGAGAACGCTCTTCACCAGACTGAAGATCGTGGTGTTGGCCCCGAGGCCCAGGGCCAGGGTCAGGATCATGACCGACGACAGCCGGGCGTCGCGCCGCAGCGCCCGCACTGCGGTGCTCAGTTCGGCCAGGAAGCGTTCCGCCATCTCTACTCCTGTCTCAACGCGACGCCGAGGGTGAACCCCGGCGTCTTCAGCAACCGGCGCCAGGTGACACGTACGTCGTTCATGAGTCCGGACATCTGCTCTCCTTACTCCGCTCGTAACGCAGCGATGGGATCGACCGACGCGGCACGCCGCGCGGGAAGGTAAGCGGCGAGCAAGGCGGCGATGAGCAGGACACCCAGAGCGAACGCAAAAGTCGGCGGGTCGTGCGGGTTCACCTCGTAGAGCAGGCCCCGCATCAGGCCCGCGAGCGCCGTGGCGGCCAAGCCACCGATCACGGCGCCCGCAACCGCGAGCCGAACGCCCTGCCCCACCACCAGGCTGACAACTTCCGAGGGGTCCGCGCCCAGGGCCAGTCGCACGCCAATCTCGCGAGTCTGTTGGGCGACGGTATACGACATCACGCCGAAGATGCCGATGAGGGCCAGGGCCAGAGCGACGAGAGCGAAGAGACTCAGAAGAGTCATGCTCAGCCGCGCGGGACCGAGCGACTCGTTGCGGACGTCGGCCAGCGTACGCACATCGAACAGAGGCTGCGCCGGATCGAGTTGACGAAGGGCTTCGCGCACCGCGGGCAGGAGCGACGCCGGCGGTAGCACGGTCTTGAGGGTCAGTCGCATCTCACCCGCGGGCCGCTGCAGCATCGACGCGTAGGCCTGGACTCGCCTGGTTTCCTGATCGATTCCATCCATGCGGACGCGGCCCACCACCCCGATCACCTCGAGCGGCGGGACCCTCGGATCCATCGACCATCGCACATGCTTCCCCACCGCGCTGTCCCCCGGCCAGATCGTCCGGGCGAAGTCGGCATCAATGACAAGCGAGTTCACGCGGGCGAGAAGGCGGTTGTCGCCGGTCAGTCCGGCGAACTCCGGGCCGCTCAGATGTTGAGTTCGAAGCGATTTGTCGAACGGCCTCCCCGCCACCATCTTCATGCCAAGGGTCTCGAAGTAGCTCGGGCTTACGATCATGAACTCCATCGACGTCCAGTTCCCGGGTTTGTTGGGATCGCCCCTTCCTTCAACGTAAAAACCAGACTGCCAGCCGTTGAGACCGAGGGGCAGGCCCGTCGACACCGCCACACGTTCGACCCCCGGCAGGCTCGAGAGGCGCTCCTCGAGGGCTTCGAAGAAAGCCCCTCGGCTCTCCGGCGTCTGATACCTCGCGCCGGGAAGCGAGACCGCGAAGGTGAGCGTCTTTTCCACGTCAAATCCCGGCGCGACGTCGAGCAACCGGCCAAAGCTGCGAATGACCAGACCCGCAGCCACGAGCAGAACCACGGTCAAAGCGACCTCGCCGACGACGAGTGCCGCACGCGCGCGAGCCCGGCCACCCGTGAATCCGCGCCCCTCCTGAAGGAGGGCATTCTGAATCCGTCCGCTCCGAAACTGGAGCGCCGGAAACAGGCCGACGATCAGGCTGGAAAGAATCGACAGAACAATGGCTACCGAAAGCACGCGTCCGTCGATCGCGATCTCCTGGGTCCTCGGCAGGCCTGAGGCGAGCGGGATGAGTGCCATGAGGGCGCCCTTCGCGATCAGCACCCCAAGCATGCCGCCGGCGAGCCCAAGCAACGCGGTCTCTGCGAGGGTGTTGCGCACGAGCTGAGCCATCGACGCGCCGAGGGCCCGGCGTATCGCAAGTTCCTTCTGTCGCGCGGTCAGACGAACGAGCATGAGGCTCGCGACGTTCGCGCAACCGATGAGAAGGACGAGGGTCACGGCGGCCAGCAACACCTGAAGGGTGCGCCGTACGTCGCTCACGTAGATCTCGAGCAACGGACTCAACACGGTTGTGGTCATGCTGTTCTCGGAATACGCCTTGGCGAGATCTTTCGAAACGCGGAGCAGATCGGCGCGCGCGGCCTCGATGGAGACGCCGTCTTTCAGCCGGGCCACCCCAAAGAGGCCGGGGTGATTGCCGCGGCTCTGCCACGAAGGCTCGGCGGAGAGCGGTCCCACCGGCACCCACATCTCAACTCGCGTCGGCATCCGGAACTCAAGCGGCATCACGCCAATCACCGTGTGCGCCTGATCGTTCAACTGGACCTTCCGACCCAGAATGCCTGGATCCGCACCGAAACGGCGCTGCCAGACCCCGTGTCCAAGTACCACGACTCGCTCAGCCCCGGGGCGGTCCTCCTCATCCGTGAAGTACCGGCCCAGGGCGGGGGTCGTGCGCATGGCACGGAAAAGCGACGCCGATACCTGGCCGGCCTGGACACGTTCGGGATCCCCGTCGCCTGTGATGTTGTAGCTCGCGCGGTTATAGACCCCCAATTCTTCGAACGACTGCGATTGAGTCTTGTAGTCGATGTAGTTCGGATACGCGAGGGACATTTCTGGAACCTGCGGCTCGGACTCCAGGATAAAGACCAGCCGTTCAGAGTCGGCGTACGGCATGGGCTTCAGCAAGACGCCGTAGCAGACGCTGAAGATCGCGGTCGTCGCGCCGATCCCCAGAGCGAGGATCGCAATCACGGTGAGGGAGAAGCCGGGCGCGCCCAGCAGACGCCTCAACGCCTGACGAAAATCAGCTCCCATCGCGATCTCCTTTTCTTCTTCTGGTTACTCGGATCGAAGAACCGCGGCGGCGTCAGTGCGACTCGCCTTCCACGCGCAAGTCGAAGGCCGGAAGGGCGCGTGGTGTTGGCGCCGATGCCGAGACCAAAGGACAGGACGGCGAGATTCGTGAAAAGCGGCGTGCGTGTCAGTTGTCGCATCGCGTAACGCAGCTCGCGAAAAACCGTGTTTACTATCCTGTCCCCCATCGAATGGTGTCCCTGGCCTCTAATCGTGACGAAGAGCGTCGATCGGGTTGACGGTGGCGGCGCGATGCGCGGGCACCCAGTGGGCGAGGACCGCGGCGAAGCCAAGCGCCCCGACGGTTGTCGCCAGAGTAAGCGGGTCGGAGGGGCTCACGTCGATCAGAATGCTCGCCATCGCGCGGCCGAGAAGAAGTCCGAGGACCACGCCCGCCGCCAGTCCGGCGGCGGTCAGGCGGGCGCCTTGAGAGATGACGAGGATCAGAACGTCGCGCACCGACGCGCCGAGCGCCATGCGCACTCCGATCTCGCGCGAGCGTTGCGCGACCAGGAACGCGGTCAAGCCGTAGAGCCCCACTGCGGCGAGAGCGAGGGCCACGACGCCGAGAGCGGTGAAGAGCCCCGTGATGATTCGATTGCCGGCAAGGTCTTCCCAGATCACCTGTTCCATGGTCTTCGCGTCATAGATCGGCTGGTCAGGATCGATCGCGCGCAGGGTCTCGCGAAGGGAAGCGAGAATCGGCTCGGGGGCGGTGGTGCGGGCGAAGAGAACGAGGCCGCGCTGTGGCCGTTGAGCGAAGGCGACATAAACGCGCGGCACGGGCGTGGCGCCGAAACCCGGGTTCGCGAGAGTCGAGGCCACCCCCACGATGTCCAGCCACGGAGTGTCGGGCCCGCCCGCCTGGACGCGCTGCCCAATCGGGTCGCGGCCGGCAAAGTCGCGGGCCACGAGCGCCTCATTCACCACCGCCACCGCCGGCGACTGGGGGTTGTCGGCCTCGAGGAACTCCCGGCCGCGCGTCATCGCGGTCCCAATCGCCTTGAAGTAACCGGGCGTCGCGACGGTCAGAGTCGCGAGCCTCGACACGTCGTCTCGCTCCTGCTGCGTCCTGACTCTCACCTGCAGCGCGCGGTCGAAGATCGGAATCTCCGAACCGAGAGCCACCGCTGACGAGGGCTTCAGGTCGCGCACCGACGCGAGGAGCCGGTCCGCCTGCGTTCGAATCCGGTCGGGTGTGCCGTAACGATTCTCGGCCAGGTCGATGCGCACGGTGAGGAGGTCGGTGGCATCGAAGCCGAAGTCATAGTTCTTCAGCACGATAGCGGTGCGCACGGAGAGCCCGGAGACGATCAGGAGGGCCGTGGCAAGACCAATCTGCAGCACCACGAGGCCGCGGCGGCTCCGTCCCACCCGTCCGGAGGTTCCACTGCCCGCCCCCGCTTCGCGCAGAACGCTCGAGAGCTCGCGACCCGCGAGTTCCAGCGCCGGAGCGAGGCCGAAGAGAATGGGGGCCACGAGAGCCAGCGCGGCGGAGAAGGCGAGCACGGTGCGGTCGATAGTGACGAGCTCGTAGAACTGTTCGAAGGCGATGGCCCGCATGAACTCGAGACCCATCTGCGCCAGACCGAGGCCTAGCACCGCGCCGAGGAACGACAACACGGCGCCTTCCATGACGAGCTGCCGGGTGATCTGACTCGCCCCGGCGCCGAGGCTCATCCGCAGGGCCATCTCCCGCTGCCGCGTGGTGGCTCGAGCCAGCATGATCCCGGCCACGTTCGCGCAGGCGACCGCGAACACCAGGCACACGCCCACGACCAGGAGGGAAAGGATGATGCCGGTGTCGGTTCCGTAGAGACCGTCCCGCAGCGGCATCGCGCTCGCGGTCCAGTCCTTGTTGGTGTCCGGATGCTCCTTCTGCAGGCGGGCGGCGATGGTGGCGAATTCGGCGCTGACCTCCTGGGTGGTGACACCGGGCCTGCGCCGCCCCGTCACCCGGAGGTCGCGACGCTGGCGGTCGAGTGACGGCTTGGACTGGGCGAGCGGGATCCATACATCGATGTCGGCGAAGTTGCCGATCTCGATAGCAGGCGACACGATGCCGATCACGGTGATCGCCCGCCCGTCGAGGGTGAGAGCTTTGCCAACGATGTCCCGGTCGGCCCCGAACTCCCGTTCCCAGAAACCGTGGGCCAGGAGGATCACCGCGGCGCCCCCCGGAGCGTCGTCCTCGTCCTGAAAGGTCCGGCCGTGAACGACATCGATGTCCCACGCCCGGAAGAGTCCCGCGCTCGCCGCGGAAACGAAGACGCGCTTGGCGTCTCCCCTCCCCGTCAACGCGCCCGTGCCGAACGACATCGCCGCAAGTTCCTCGACCGTCTTCGTCTGCTCCTTGAAGTCGACGAAGTCTCCGTAGGAGAGCCGCGGGCGGGCCTCACTTTGCTGCGGATGCGAGGACCGGGCAAGAATCAGCGTCGATTCGTCGCGCACGGGCAGCGGCCGGAGAAGGAAGAAGTTGACGAAGCTGAACACGACCGCGGAGAGGCCGAGGGCCAGACCGAGAGTCACGATCACCACCGCGGAATGTCCGGGCTGGGTCCGGAGCTGACGAGCGCCGGCTTGAACGTCGCCTAGGAAGCTGGCCATAAGAGAACCTCCCCCGCCATGTTGATTGTCTCTACTCGTACCTGAGAGTTCGGGATGGATCGACGCGGGCGGCGCGGGCCGCCGGCAGATAGGCGGCCAGGATCGCCGAGCCGGCGAGGACAAGCAGGGCGGACGAAATCGACACGCCGTCGAACGCCGGCACTCCGAAGAGCTGCGTGCGGACGAGGGCTACGACGCCGAACGCGCTCGGAACGCCCAGAACCAGCCCGGCTAGAACGAGCCGACCGGCCTGACCCAGAATGAGCCGCACGATGTCTTTAGGCTGAGCGCCCATCGCCACTCTCACGCCGATCTCGCGGAACCTCTGGGTCACGCCGTGGCTGAGGACGCCATAAAGGCCAAGAGCGGCCAGAAGCAGGGCCAGGGCGCCGAACACGGTGGCGAGGTAGGCCATGGTTCGTTCCGCGGCGATCGAGTCGTCTCGCTGCTGGGCCAGGGTCGCGAAATCCGTTGGAGGAACCGAGGGGTCGATGCGCTGGACAATCGAGCGAATGGAATCGGCGAGAGGAACCTCGGCGCCGCGGGCCCGCACGTAGTACGTCATGGCGCCGAGCACCTTGTTTTGGGCGTAGGGAAAAAAGACCTGCCGCCGACCCTCGATTTCATTGACCGTCGACTGCCTGAAGTCCTTGACCACGCCCACGATCTCGAACTCGAAGTCTTCGGTGGCTCGATTGCGGCCGAACCTTCGGCCCACCACGTTTTCGCCCTTGAAATAGTGCTTCGCGAAGGACTCGTTGACGATCGCCACCTCGGGCGCTCCGGCGCCGTCGCGCTCGTCGAAGCTGCGTCCCGCCATCAGGGGCGCTTCAATGGTGGCGAAGAAGCTGGGACTCACCCTCAACCACAAGGGGTTCATGTCCTCTTCCTCGGCCCGCGTGTAGCCCGGGATTTTGATGGTGCTCGAGGAATTGCTGTTCGTGAGCAGGCTGTTGTCGGACATCCCGACCGAGGCGACCTCGGGCCGGGCCAGGAGTTCGGCGTTCACCCGGTCGAAGAGGGATCGCTTTTCAGCCTCGTCGTAGCCCGCGAGCGCGGGGTTGAGGCTGAAGGTCGCGATCCGGTCCGTGGTGTAGCCGACCGGCCGGCCGGCCAGATTGAAGAGAGATCTCGCGAGCAGACTCGCGCCGACGAGAAGAGCCAAGGAGATTGCGAGCTGGCCGACCACCAGGACGTTTCGCGTCCGGCGTCCTCCCGCCGCGGTGGCGCCGCTGCCCTCACGCAAGGAAGGGGTGAGGGCCACCCGGGTTCCCTGCAGCGCCGGCACGATCGTCGAGATCACGACGCCCAGAAAAGTGAGCAGCGCGGCGAACCCGAGGACGCGGCCGTCGAGCGAAAAGCTCAGGAGTGCCCGGGCGTCGGGATCAGGCAGCGTATCGACCAAAATCCGGCCTCCCAAAAGAGCCACGGCAAGGCCGGCGATCAGACCGAGCGTCGCGAGGACCGCGCCCTCGACCACCAGTTCGCGCACCAGCCGCGCCCGCGTCCCGCCGAGCGACAGTCGGACCGCGATCTCCTTCCGCCGCTTGGTGGCGCGGGTGAGGAGCAGGTTCGCGATGTTCAGGCAGCCAATGAAGAGAACGAGCGACGCGGTGGCGAGGAGGATCCGGACGGGCGCTTCCGCCTGTTCCCGAAACCCCGAGGCCCCCGCACCGCCCGGATGCAGCTCCAGGTTCTTCTTCACAAAGCGTTCGCGGAACTTCTCGGAGTTCCTGGTCATCGTTTTCACTTCCTCGGCCAGAATCTGCTTGTAGAGGACATCGGCCCTGATCCGGGCCTGCTCAAGGGTGACTCCGGGCTTCAGCCTGGCCACGGGCGTGAGCCACATCGCGCGGCGCGATTCGAGTTCGTCCCAGGTGGGCGTTACCGCTCGCTTCATGGTCAGAGGAACAAAGACGAGGGTTTCCTGACCGACCTCAAGCCCGCGGAAACCGGCGGCCGAAACACCCACGACCTGCATGCTCGAGGCATTGATGCGCACGTTCTTGCCGACGATGGACGGGTCCGAACCGAACCGTCTCTGCCAAAAACCGTGCGAAAGGACCACGACGGGGTGGCCGCCCGGCGTCACATCGTCGGACTTGCCGAAGACTCGTCCGGCCGCAGGCCGAAGCCCGAGGACCTCGAAGTAGGTCCCGGAAACAAGGTCCGCCCTGACCCGCTCGGTGCCGCTATCCACGCCTAAGAACACGGTCGTAGGCAGATAGGCGAGCACCCCGGCAAAGGCATCCGCCTTGTCGCGGAAGTCCGTGAACATCGGATAGGAGATAGGGTTCGGAAAATTCTTGTTCGACTCGAACAGGCCGGAGTTCGGTCCGGGCGTGTCGATAAGGACGAGACTCCCGGGATCCTTCACCGGCATCGACCGGAGCAAGACCTGGTCGAAGAGCGAGAAGACCGCCGTATTCGCCCCGATGCCAAGGGCAAAGGTAGCGACGATCAGGAACGTCAGGCCTGGACTTCCCGCCACGCGGCGCAGGGCAAGGCGCACGTCGCCGAGCAGGCCGTTCACTATGCGATCTGAGCGCTCTCCGGAGCACCCGCTCCCTCTTCGACGATCCGGCCGTCGAAGATGTGGATGGAACGATCGGCGTAGCGGGCAAACCGGGGATCGTGCGTCACCATGACGATGGTGGCGCCGCTCTGGTGGAGTTCCTTCATGAGAGCCA
>JANLWV010000462.1:0-11322 GCA_031364765.1 Vicinamibacteria bacterium | reverse complement strand
GCCTTCAACCGCCTCTCACTCGAGGGCCTCATCGAGATGAAGCCGTACCGCGGCTTCGCAGTGGCGCCAGTGACCGTGGCGGGCTATAGAGAGTTGTGCGAATTCCGTCGGATCGTTGAGGGCGGAGGAGCGGCGCTCGCGGCCGAACGCGCGTCGGCCGAAGCGATGGAGCGCATGCTCGCGGTTGCGGAGACGCGGTACACCCCCGGAGACAAGGCAACCTACACTGGCTATTTGCGCGCCAACAGCGCCTTTCACCTCGAACTTGTGCGATCCACGGGGAACGGTCAGCTCGAAGGCATCGTCATGTCGGCGCTGGATCGTCACCAACGGCCGCTCTATCTAGGCCTCGATATCGGCGTCGACGCCGCCGCCTCGACCGCCGAGCACTTTGCCATCGTGGAGGCGATCAAGCAACGCGACCCGGAGCAGGCTTCCGAGCTGATGACGAAGCACAT
Source organism: Vicinamibacteria bacterium (assembly GCA_031364765.1). GTDB lineage: Bacteria > Acidobacteriota > Vicinamibacteria > Fen-336 > JAGNNV01 > JAGNNV01. The sequence goes on along the minus strand of JANLWV010000462.1, from coordinate 10,864 downwards.
CGGAAAGGCCGAGGAGCGCATCGTGACCGCGCTTCGCGCCGCCGGCTATTGAAGGGTTGTGGCGCCGTGGCCGAGGGTCCGCCCAAGACACGCGTGCTCGACCTTCTTCCCGTCACGGCCCAGGCTCAATGACCTGGGCCCGGCACGGGAGCCGATCAAATCAATGACTTCCGGAACTTTGGACACTGCCTTCCCGTATCCAAAGTCACTGGGGAACCTTCGATGAGTTTCAAGAGCGACGTCGTTTTGAGTTTGAGGCGCCTGAAAAAGGACCTGGGCTTCACGGGTATCGCGGTTTCCATCCTGGCCCTGGGAATCGGGGTCAACACCGCGATCTTCTCCCTGGTGAACGTGATCCTCTTGAGGCCGATCACCGGCGTCCCCGCCGACCGCATCGTCGGCCTCTTTCAGAAGGACGAGACCTAGCCCGATTCGTACCGCGCCTTCTCGTATCCCGACTACCAGGACATCCGGGAAGGAAACGATGTCTTTGAGAGCGTGATGGCCCACAACTTCGCGATGGTGGGCCTGACCGAAGGCGATGTCACCCGCCGGGTCTTCTCCGATGTCGTGTCGTCGAACTACTTCCAGACCCTCGGGGTACGCCTCTTGCGCGGACGAGCCTTCTCGGCGGAGGAAGAACGCCCGGGCCGCGAGACACCGGTGGTCATTCTCGGCTACGGACTCTGGAAGAAGATGGGTCAGAGCGACCAGATCCTCGGCTCTCAGATCAGGATCAACGCCCGCGACTTCACCGTGGTGGGGGTTTCCCCCGACGGTTTCAGCGGAACCATGGCCCTCGCCGCACCCGAGATGTTTCTGCCCCTCGGCATGTACGACGCCACCCTCAACGACTTCCAGAAGGAAGGCGGCGGCGGCGGTCAGAAGCTGGCCGATCGCAACCACCGCAACCTGATCCTGGTGGGTCAACTGAAGCCCGGTCTGAGCCTTGAGAGCGCCTCGGCCCAGGCCAGGCTGATCGGCACTCGGCTTGCCTCTGCTTATCCGGCGGAAAACAAGGACCACGCCCTGACTCTGGCGACGCTGTCGCGCCTGTCGGTCAGCACCAATCCTCAATCGGACACCCCGATCGTGGCCGCCAACAGCATTCTTCTGGCCCTGGCCAGCGTGGTTCTCATCGTCGCGTGCTTCAATCTCGCCAACATGCTTCTGGCGCGGGGCGAGGCGCGACAGAAGGAAATCGCGCTGCGGCTGGCTCTGGGATCGGGACGCTTGCGGATAGTGCAGCAGCTCCTCACCGAGGGTTTCGTCCTCGCGCTTTGCGGCGGCGCGCTCGGCCTCGGGCTCGCGTATGTCTTGACCCGCCTGCTCGTGTCGTCGTTCATCGAGGTGGCGCCGCTCGCCATCGTCTTCCCCATGACGCCCGATGTCCGCGTTCTCTTCGCGACTTTCATCTTCTGCCTCTTCGCGACCGTCGTCTCGGGCCTCGGCCCGGCGATGAAGCTCTCCCGCCTCGATGTTTTCCCGCAGCTCAAGGAACAGGCGGGAGACGCGGGTGCCATCTCGAACGCGCGCGGCCGCTTCTTTCTGCTGGCGCCCCGAAACGTTCTGGTCGTCCTCCAGATCGGTCTCAGTCTGGCCCTTCTCGCCACCGGGGGTCTCTTCGTGCGCGGGTCGCTCGCGGCCGCCGACTCCGATCCCGGCTTTCGACTGGAGTCGGGTCTGTTTTTCGAGCTCGATCCGGCCTTGGCCGGGTATGACACCGCTCGGTCGCAGCAACTTTATGGCTCGGTTTTGGAACGCCTGCGCGCTTTGCCCGATGTGACGGCGGCGAGCGTCGCCTCCACCGTTCCCTTCGGAGCCTTCTCAAGCTCGCAAAGGGTTCGGAAGGCCGGAGAGCCGGCCACCGACGGCACGGGCGCTCCGAGAGGAATCAGCGCCCAGCATGTGATCGTGGGCGCCTTGTACTTCAAATCGCTCGGTCTGACTCTGCTTCGAGGTCGCGAGTTCGATGCGAGCGAGGAAGCGGGCGTCACCGGTCTCAGGACCGCCATCATCAGCGAGCCTCTCGCGAAGCAGCTCTTCCCCAATGAGGATCCGCTCGGCCGGACCATTCAGTTCGGCAAGAGAGGCGATGCCGGAAAGGGGGTCAAGATCGAGGCCGCCGGAGATGGGCCGAAGAATTCAGACGCCTTCCAGATCGTGGGCGTGGCGCCCGGACTCCGGCACAGCCTCTTCGATCCCGCCCCCGTTCCCTTTGTCTATGTCCCTCTCGGCTCGAACTTCCAGTCCGGCCTCAACCTCCACGTGAGGATCAAGAGCAGCGTACCCGCAGACGCCTCGGCGATGGTTCAGAAGGTGCGAAGTGAGCTTCGCTCGCTCGATCCAAATCTTCCGGTGATCTCGGCCGCAACCCTTCAGTCGTTCCGCGACGAGAGCATTCCGCTGTGGGCGGTCCGGAGCGGCGCGCGTCTCTTCTCGCTCTTCGGCCTCGCCGCACTCATTCTCGCAGTCATCGGCATCTACGGCCTCAAGTCCTACGTGGTCGCCCGGCGCACCCGCGAGATCGGCATCCGTATGGCGCTCGGAGCCACCTCGCGCGGCGTGGTCGAGCTCTTCCTGAGGGAAGGGGCGAAGCTCGCGGCGGCCGGCCTGACCCTTGGCGTGGTGCTCGCCCTCGGGTCGGGAAGGCTGGTGAGCTCGATGCTCTACCAGGTGAGCCCGTTCGACCCGGTGGTCCTGATCCTGTCGTTCCTGATCCTCGCGACCGCCGCCCTCATCGCCACCTATGTGCCCGCCCATCGCGCCACCCGCGTCGCCCCGGTTTCCGCCCTCCGCCACGAATAGACGAAGACCCCGATACAATCCGCTCTCCATTTACCCCTGAGGAGAGTGCCCGAATGCGCAACATGCGCCGCCTGTCTGCTCTGATTGTTCTCGCCGCGTTTCCGGCGTCGCCCCGTCTCGTCCTGGCGGCCGACGAGCCCAAGACGCCCGTGGGCTACACGCGCGCCACCACCGACGCCAACGCGGCCTTCGAGAAGATCCTCCTCGATACGCCGACGCCCGAGAACGCTCGACGCTGGCTGTTCCAGCTCACCGAGGAACCGCACGTCGCGGGCACGCCGGCCGAAAAGAAAGTCGCCGAGTGGGTGCAGGGCAAGCTGAAGGAGTTCGGCTTCGACGTTGAGATGGTGAAGTACGACGTCTTCCTCAACCATCCGAAGAGCGTTTCGCTCAAGATGGTCGAGCCCCGTCAGGAAGATCTCTCGTTGATGGAAGACAACGTTCCACAAGACAAGGACTCCACCTCCCGCGGACAGTTTCCGGCGTTTCACGGCTACGGGGCCTCGGGCAAGGCCAATGGCCAGATCGTCTACGTGAACTATGGCTCGCCCGCCGATCATCAACGGCTCAAGGAAATGGCCCTTTCGGTCGAGGGCAAGATCGCTCTCGTCCGCTACGGCGGCGCGTTCCGCGGCCTGAAAGTGAAGGAAGCGCAGGAGCGCGGCGCTACCGGCGTGCTGATCTTTTCCGATCCTGCCGACGACGGGTATATGCGCGGCGATGTCTACCCCGACGGTCCCATGCGTCCGCCGTCCTCGATTCAGCGGGGTTCCGTGCAGTTCCTCTCGATTCAGCCCGGTGATCCCTCCACCCCCGGCGGCCTGCCTTCCACGGCGACCGCCCGGCGCATCACCCGCGATCAGATGACGAACGTTCCGAGAATCCCGTCCCTGCCCATTTCGTATCGCGAAGCCGAGAAGCTCCTGCGCAATCTCGGCGGACCACGCGTGCCGGAAGGCTGGCAGGGCGGACTTCCCTTCTCGTATCACGTCGGTCCCGGCGGCGCGGCAGTCGAAATGGATGTCCAGATGGACGAGGGTCTGAAGCCTATTTACAACGTCATCGGGAAGATTCAGGGAACCGGCGATCAGGTGGTCGTCGTCGGAAATCATCGCGACGCGTGGACGCCGGGAGCGGTCGACCCGAACTCCGGCACCGCGGCCATGCTTGAAGCGGCCCGGGGTCTCGGCGCAGCCATGAAAGCGGGTTGGAAGCCGAAGCGCACGATCCTGCTGTGCTCGTGGGACGCGGAGGAGTACGGTCTTGTCGGTTCGACCGAGTGGGCGGAAGAGAACGGCGCGATGCTGCAGAGCAAGGCCGTCGCGTACCTGAATATGGACGTCGCGGTGACCGGGCCTAATTTCGGTTCCGGTGGCACACCGTCGCTGCGTGACGCCGTTCGGGAAGCGGCGGGCACGGTGCCCGAGCCCAGAAAGGGCGGAAGTGTCGGCGCTTTGTGGGAAGAGCGCGCGCGGGCCGCCTGGGCGGCCGCCGAGCCGGTGAATCTCGACGCGAAGGACCGAACCTTCATCCTTCAGCTGGGCCGCCTGGGCTCGGGCTCCGACTACACCGCGTTTATCGACCATCTCGGCGTCCCGTCGGTTGACGGCGGCTTCGGCGGCGATTACGGCGTCTATCACTCCGTCTACGACAACTTCTTCTGGATGTCGCACTTCGGCGATCCGGAGTTCATCTATCACCAGGCCGCCGCGCGCTACCTCGGTCTCCTGGCCTTCCGCACGGCCACCGCGGATGTGGCCCCGCTGCGCTTCTCGAACTACGGCGCCGCCATGAAGGAAGATCTCGACGAAATCCGTGCCGACGTGGTCCGGCGCTCGCGCACGCCCGGGCCTTCGTCCTTCGACCCTGATTTCTCCGCTCTCCTCAAGGCGGTGAGCGATCTCGACGCCGCGGGACGGGCGGCCGACGCGGCCACCGACGCCGTACTCGCCAAAGGCGACGCGAGCGCATTTGCGAAGACGAGCGACGCCTTGAGTCAGGTGGAGCGAGCCTTCCTCAACAAGGAGGGCCTGCCCGGGCGTCCGTGGTTCAAGCATCAGCTCATCGGTCCCGGGCTCACCACCGGTTACGCGCCGTGGCCCCTGCCCGCGTTGCGCGAGGCAGTCGAGAAGAAGGACAAGGCCATGTTCGACGCGGAGGCCAGGAAGGTGGTTGGGGCCCTCGAAGCCGGCACGGCGAAGCTGCGCGCCGCATCGGTCACGCGCTGAGAGTCATCCACGCTCGACCGAGAGTTCCAGCCGCTATTTACGAGACCGGACACTAGAATGCTGCTGCCATGGTGGATCGACGTCAAAGTCACACCCTGCTTCATTTCGCCGGTGGCATCGTGGCCGGAATCGCGGGGGCTTATCTTTACGACGCGGTGAAGCCGGGCCGTCGGTTCAGCCCGAGTTTGCTTCGCGAGTCCCGCGAGCACCCGGACCTCCCCGCCACCGTCATCCTGCCCGGCATCATGGGCAGTAGATTGGAGCGACCGGACGGCACTGCGGCCTGGCTCAACGTGGGTAATGTCTTTGGTCACCATGACCTTCGGCTTCCTCCCACCCTTCCTCTGCAGTCGAGCCGTGACGCGCTGCGTCCCTTCGGCTTGGTCGGCGTCGACGCGCTCATCCCTCGCCTCTTCGGTTTCACCGAGTACGCGGATCTGCTCGGAGTGTTGAAAGGGGCGGGATTCCATCGCAACGAGCGTTCGACCGGCGCCCGCGGCGCCATCTTTCATGTATTCACCTATGACTGGCGGCGGGACCTGGTGGAATCGGCAGGGCGTCTCGGCGAGTACCTCGACGCCCTGGCCAAGGCCCGCGGTGAGAAGGACGCGCGGTTCAACATCATCGGCCACAGCATGGGCGGTCTGGTCGCCCGTTATTACCTGCGGTATGGCGACGCGGAGCCCGGCGGCCCGGTCACCTGGGCGGGGGCCCGGCGCATCTCACAGTTGATTCTCGTCGCCACCCCGAGTGCCGGAAGCATCTTCTCCTTGAACGCCGCCCTGAACGGCAACCCCGTAGGCATGTCCAACACGACCCTGGCCGCGCGGGTCATCGCCCACATGCCCGCGATTTATCAGCTGATGCCCCCGAAGGGAACAACGCCTCTAATCAACGGCAAGGGTGAACCCCTGGACGTGGATCTGCACGACCCCGCGACCTGGGAACGGTTCGGCTGGGGTGCTTGGGCGCCGGGCGGAGAGGACAACAATGAGTTGGAGCGGGCCTTCATCAGCGCTCTGCTTGAGCGCGCCGGCGCGTTTCATCAGGCCCTCGCTCAGACGCCCGAGACGCCATGCCCGATTCCCGTCACCGTTCTGGGCGGCGATTGTTTACAGACGCTGGCCAGGGCGAGGGCTCCCGAACGTCCCGGGCAAAGACCGCGGTTCGGGGCCCGGACCGCGAGCGACGCGGAAACCATGTTTGAGGCGGGGGACGGGAGAGTGCCAAGGTCCAGCGTCCTCGGTTCCCATCTCGATGTGGATAACGCCCGCGACTGGGGTTTGCCGGAAATCTCCCACGTCTTCTTTGGCGACGCGGACCATCACGGCATCTACGGGGAGCCGACGTTCCAAAGCGTCCTGCTTCGAAGGCTGCTACGCCCCCTTCGAAAGCCGAAGCTGGACACCGTCACTGCCTGACCACCTTGAACCGCCCCTAGGAGGCCTCTTGTCCCTGCAAATATCGCGTCGTTCGACTTCGCTCGTTTTCTCGGCCCTCGCTCTGGGCGCCGCCACCGCCGCCTTCGCCCTCGCGGACGAGGCCAAGAAACCGCCCCTCGATTTTCCCGGTCTCAAGTACCGCCTGGTTGGACCGTTTGTGGGCGGTCGCGCGTCACGGGCTTCGGGTGTGCCCGGCGATCCGCTGACCTACTATGTGGCCACGGCGTCGGGAGGCGTCTGGAAGTCGGTGGACGGCGGGATTGTGTGGAAACCGATCTTCGACGACGTGGAGATCTCGTCGATCGGATCCATCGCGGTCGCGCCCTCGGAGCCGAGCGTGATCTACGTGGGCTCGGGAGAGGCCAACATTCGCGGCAACGTGGCCGCGGGCAACGGCATCTACAAATCGACCGATGCGGGCAAGACGTGGACGCATGTATGGAAGCCGGAAGGCCAGATCGGAAAAATGGTGGTCCATCCCAGGAATCCAGACATCGCGTTCGCGGCGGTTTTGGGTCACGCTTTTGGACCGAACCCAGAACGCGGCGTCTATCGCACCGTCAATGGCGGCACGACCTGGCAGCAGGTCCTCAAGAAGGATGCGGACACCGGCGCATCGGACGTGTGCATGGATCCGAGCAACCCCCGGATTCTTTTCGCCGGCCTCTGGCAGGTCCGTCGCAAGCCCTGGGATCTGGTGAGCGGCGGCCCGGGCAGCGGCCTCTACGCATCGCGCGACGGAGGCGACACCTGGAAGGAGCTGGGCAAGGATGAAGGCATGCCTGAAGGAATCAAGGGAAGGATCGGTTGCGCGATAGCCCCTTCCGACGGACAGCGCGTGTATGCGCTCATCGAAGCAGAGAAGGGCGGCCTCTACCGGTCGGACGATGGGGGCGACTCGTTTTCTCTCAAAAACCCCCACCGTTCGCTCCGACAGCGGGCCTGGTACTACTCGACTCTGACCATCGACCCGACGAACGCGGACATCGTGTGGTTTCCGGAGGTCCCGCTTCTCCGCACCATCGACGGGGGCAAGACGATCCAGAGCGTGAGGGCGCACCACGGCGACTTCCACGATGCGTGGATCGACCCGACAAATCCCTCGCGCATGATCGTGGCGCACGACGGCGGCGTCTCGGTCTCAACCGACTCAGGCAAGAGCTGGCACACCCCGGAGCTTCCGATCGCGCAGTTCTACCATGTGGCCACGGACACGTCGGTTCCCTATCGCGTGCACGGCGCCATGCAGGACATGGGCACCGCCTCCGGGCCGTCAAACAGCCTGAAGAGCCGTGGCATCTCCAAGGGAGAATGGTTCGAGGTGGGCGGCGGCGAAGCCGGCCACACCCAGTCCGAGCCCGGGAACCCCGACATCGTTTATGCGGGCGAATACCTCGGCATCTTCACCCAGTTCGACCGCAAGACCTCCCAGGCGCGGAACGTCTCGGCTTTCCCGGAGAACGGTTCCGGGCATGGCGCCTCGGACTTCAAGCATCGCTTCCAGTGGACCGCGCCCATCCTCATCTCGCCCCACGATCCGAAAACCGTTTATCACGGGGCCGAAGTGATTTTCAAGACGCGCGACGGCGGCCAGACCTGGGCGCCGATCAGCGGCGACCTCACCCGCAACGACAAGACCAAGCAGCAGTGGGCGGGCGGGCCGATCACCGGCGACAACACCGGGGTCGAATTCTTCGGCACGGTTTTCGCCATCGCCGAGTCGCCGCTCAAAGCAGGCGTGATCTGGTCGGGTTCGGACGACGGCCTCATTCAGGTGACCCAGGACGCGGGAAAGAGCTGGACGAATGTCACGCCGAATATGCCGAAGTTCACCGACTTCGCCACGGTGTCGCTGATCGAGGCGTCACCGTTCGACGCAGGCGCCGCTTACGTCGTGGTGGAGGCGCACCGGCTCGATGACATGAGGCCGTATCTGTTCAAGACCACCGATTACGGAAAGACGTGGAAGACGCTGTCGACCTCGATGAAGCAGGACGTCTACCTCCACGCCGTCCGTGAGGATCCGAAGAAACGCGGCATGCTCTATGCGGGCACCGAGCGTGGTGTGATCTTCTCTCGGGACGACGGCGCCACCTGGGAACCGCTGAAGCTGAACTTCCCGACCGTGGCGGTGAGCGACCTGCGCGTGCACGGCGACGATCTGGTGGTCGGAACCACCGGTCGCTCGATCTGGATCCTAGACAATCTCACATCCTTGCGCGAGTGGAAGTCCGACACGAAAGCGGCGGAAGCGCACCTCTTCCCCGTGGCGCCGGCCACCCGATGGCGTTACTCGAGCAACTTCCACGACTATGGCGTCAAGGGCAAGAACCCTCCAGCCGCCGCGATGATCGAGTACTTCCTCAGGGCCAAGTCGGAGAAGGACGTCACCATCGAGATTCTCGACTCGAAGGGCGGCCTGGTTCGGACCCTGGGCAGCGTAGCCGATCCGCAGGAGTGGCCCCTCGACGACCCGGACGAGGGCCGCGAGGAAGCGAACGAGGCCGATCTCAAGAACGATGCGGGCGTGCAACGCGCGTTCTGGGATTTCCGGTACGAAGGCGCAAAGAAGATCTGGCGGGCGAAGATCGACATGGGAGACCCCGGCGAGGGGCCGCTCGCCCCTCCGGGAAACTACACCGTGCGTCTCAACGTGAACGGAAAGTCCTATTCCCAGGTTTTGCTGGTGACCGCCGATCCGCGGCTGTCGATGAGCGGCGCGGATTACGACAACCAACTCGCCTTCTCGCTCCAGGTTCGGGCCGAAGTCACGCGGCTCACGAAGATGGTCGATGCGATTCGCAGCATCCGCACCCAGGTTTCGGCCCGGAAGGATCTGGTCAAGGCGGACCAGGCCGCGGCCGACTGGGTGAAGATGGCGGACGCTCTTTTGCCGAAGCTCGACGCGCTCGAGGAGAAACTCCACAACCCCAAAGCCGAGGTGGTCTACGACATTCTGGCCCTCAAGGGCGGGGCGCGGCTCTACTCGCGCCTCTCGCCGCTTTACTCTTTTGTGGTTGAAGGCGATGGCGTGCCCACCCAGGGGATGCGGGAGGTCTTCGCCACCCACCAGAGCGAGATGGAAGCGATCGAGAAGGAGTGGACGGCGCTCCTCAGTGGGGAGATCGCGACGCTTATCAAGGCCACTCAGCCCGCGATCGTGATTCCGCCGCCTTACCCGACGCGCAGTCGGACCGCCCGAAGCACTTAGGCTTAGGCTCAGTCCCGGCGCGACGGCCGGGCCCGACGACCGATGGTCTTCAGCTCTCACCTCTTCGTCTACTACTTCCTGCCGGTCGCTCTGGCCGTCTACTACCTGCTGCCCGGGCGGGCCCGCCACCTCGGGCTGACGCTTTGCAGCTACGTCTTCTACGGCTGGGCCAACCCCGCGTTCATGGGTCTGATGCTGCTGTCGACCATCATCGACTACGTTTGCGGCGCAAAGCTCGACCCGGCCAGAGTCCCTCTGGAGGAGCCGGGATCTGAGAGAGATGGGCTACGGCGGCGCGCCTGGCTGATGCTGTCCATCGCGAGCAACCTGTCGCTGCTCGGATTCTTCAAGTACTTCAACTTCGCCGTGGACAGCTATGCGGGAGTGATGGACGCGCTCGGCCTTTCCCACGGGCGGCCCGACTCTGGCTTGCGCGTCGCCCTGCCCCTCGGAATCAGCTTCTACACGTTCCAGTCCATGTCCTACACCATCGACATCTATCGCGGCCGGATCCGGCCGCTCGCGAGCTTCGTGGATCTCGCGTGTTACGTCTCGATGTTTCCGCAACTTGTGGCGGGACCGATCATCCGCTTCTCGGAGGTCTCGGACCAGCTCAGGGAACGCACGCACAGCTTCGAGAAGTTCGCGCGCGGCGTGGTCTTCCTCAGTCTGGGCCTGGCGAAGAAAGTCCTGCTCGCAAACCCCTGCGGCTTCGTGGCCGACGCCGCCTTCGGGGCCGCTTCCCTTTATCCACTGGAAGCCTGGACGGGCGTGCTCGCGTACGCCTTCCAGATCTACTTCGACTTCAGCGGCTACTCGGACATGGCCATCGGCCTCGGCCTGATGCTTGGCTTCGCCTTTCCGAAAAACTTCGACGCGCCCTACCGGGCCGAGTCAATCACCGACTTCTGGCGGCGGTGGCACATCTCTCTCTCCACCTGGCTGCGGGACTATCTCTACCTTCCGCTCGGCGGCAACCGCAAGGGTCCGCGGCGCACCTACATCAATCTGGCCGTGGTGATGCTGCTCGGAGGTCTCTGGCATGGTGCGGCCTGGAACTTCGTGGTGTGGGGTGGCCTGCACGGCCTTTGGCTCGCGCTGGAGCGAGGGCTCGACCATCGGAGCCTCTACGCCTTCCTCCCGCGGCCGGCGCGGGTGGCGCTCACGTTTCTTGG
>JANLWV010000459.1:0-13976 GCA_031364765.1 Vicinamibacteria bacterium | reverse complement strand
GCAACGTGCCGATCAAGACGCGCCTCATGCTCGGAATGATGTCGGCCTTCATGTTCATGGCCCCGAAAGAAACGCTTCGCCGGAACATTCCCGAATTGAACGAGAAAAAGTAGCCCCTCCTTGAAAGGAACCATTCCCATGAACCGTCGTTCGCTCGTCGCAAGTCTCTTCGCCCTCGCCCTGGCGGTGACGCCAGGTTTCGCCCAGACCATCGATGGCAAGGCGGCCCTCGACAAACTGAAAGGCCTCGCCGGGACCTGGTCCGGCACGGTCGGAACTGTGGATGGTCCCAAGGGGACGATTCGATACGAGATAGTTTCGGGAGGAACTGCGGTGATGGAGGTTCTCTTCCCCGGCGCCCCTCACGAGATGCGGTCGATGTACCACCTCGATCGGGGCGATCTGGTGATGACTCACTACTGCTCTGCCGGAAACCAGCCGCGCATGCGCCTCTCAAAGACGGCAACGAGCGCTTCGAAGCTGGTATTTGACTTCGACGGCGGCACGAACTTCGACGTCGCCAAGGACATGCACATACACCAGGGCGAGATCCGTTTCCTCGCTGATGGCAGGATCGAGGCGAGCTGGACGGCGTGGGTGGGCGGCAAGCCTGCCGGCTCCAACCACTTTTTCGCTCTCACGAAGGAGAGGTAGTGAAGTCCTGGGCGCGGCTCTCAGCGCTTCTCACGGCCAGAGAAGTCCTCCCGCAACAACTGTGACTCGAGTTCCTCGAGTCGTACGCGCTCATTTTCGGCGTTCTGGTCGGCGACCGCCCGTCTTGCTTGCAAGTCTGAGGCGGACTTTTCCAATGTCTTGAGTCGGTCCTGCATGGACCTGAGCTCGCCCTCGATATCCTTTCGTTGAGCGGCCCTCGCTGGGTTATCGAGCGCGGCTTCGACCCTTTCAATCGCACCGCGTGTCTGATCCTCTTCGGCTTTGAAGTCGGCCATCCTCGATTCAAGGGATTCTTGCAGGGCACGGGCACGAATCAGCCGCTGTTCTTGCGTTGAGAGGCGGGCCACCAAGACCTGGCTCCTGGCCACAACCGCGGTCTGCCTTTCGATAGCCAGCCGCAGCAGGCGAACCTCCGATAACAAGGCGTCCAGCGCCGGCGGAGTCGCGGTGGCGGTCTGGGCCAGGGCGTTGCCCGAAAGGGCGAGAACCAGCGCCACGGTAGCTTGGGGTTTCATCAGTTTCACGGTCCTTTCTTTGGGAGAGTCGCAACTCTATCGACGTTGTGACGACAGAAGTCTGCGTTCCTCTTACCCCAGGCATCAACGCAGCGAACCCTGATGCATCGGCGTTGGAATGCGACACATGATTTTGAATCGGGGGACTAAGCTCCCGCGGCCATGAAGATCGCCTTTGTCACCCAGGCCTCGCATCCGGAGATCGAGGACGACGATCGTCCTCTCGCCGCAGCCCTAGCCCGCCGGGGCGCTCTCGTCCTCTCCGCCTCGTGGGACGACGCGGACTTCAACTGGGCCGCCATCGACCAGGCGCTGCTGCGCTCGCCGTGGGACTACTACCGCCGATTCGACGAATTCCTCGGATGGCTCGACCGCGTCGAGGGCCACACCTCCGTCGTGAACCCGCCGGATATCGTCCGCTGGAACGCCAGCAAGCATTACCTGAGCGAACTCACGGCCAAGGGAGTGCACGCCGTTCCCACCGCCTTCATCGCGCGGTACGAAGTCACAAGCCTCGCGGGCCTGTGCGCGAACCGGGGCTGGAGCACGGTCGTTCTCAAGCCCGCGATGTCTGCCGATTCGTGGGAGACGATCCGCGTCGAACCCGCGCGTTACGCCTTTGGGCAAGCGTACCTCGAACGTCATCGGCCCGAGCGCGACATCATGGTGCAGCCTTTTGTGAGGGACGTGGATGAAGGCGGCGAGCAGTGTCTGCTCTACTTCGGCGGTCGTTATTCTCACGCGGTGCGAAAGAACTCCGCGTTCAAGGGCGGGCGCCATGTCGGTCCCGAGGGACGGCTCGTCGAGCCCACGCCCCACGCCATCGAGATGGCGCTCGACGTTCTGAGGAAGGCCGGAGTCGCCGATGTCCCCTATGCGCGTGTCGACATCGCCCGCGACGATGAGGGACGACCGATGCTCCTCGAACTCGAACTCTTCGAACCGACGTTGTTCTTCAAGGAGAAGCCGGGGAGCGAAGAATCGTTGGCTATGATCCTGATGTCCTAGGAATCCCAACGGACCGGGGGCCTGGTGGCGAGGGCGAGAGGGCTTCAAGCATGGCCATTCGAATCGTTCAGTTGGGAACCCGGACAAACGCTACTCGTCGACTTTGAGCACGGCGAGGAACGCTTCTTGCGGGATGTCCACGTTCCCCACCTTCTTCATGCGCTTCTTGCCTTCCTTCTGCTTCTCGAGCAGTTTGCGCTTCCGGCTGATGTCGCCGCCGTAGCACTTGGCGATGACGTTCTTGCGCATGGCTTTGACGCTCTCGCGCGCGATGATGCGTGAGCCGATCGCGGCCTGAATCGCCACGTCGAACATTTGCCTTGGAATCAGGCTGCGCATTTTCGTGACCAGGGTCTTGCCGCGCTGGTATGCCGAGTCCTTGTGGCAGATGATCGAGAGGGCGTCGACCGGCTCTTCGTTCACGAGGACGTCCAGCTTCACCAGGGGCGTGACCCACCAGCCGGTGATCTGGTAATCGAGCGAGGCGTAACCCTTGGAAGCCGACTTCAGGCGGTCGTAGAAGTCGAGCAGGACCTCGGCCATGGGCAGTTCGTAGGTGATCATGACCCGGGTGGGCGTGATGTAGCCCATGTTCTTCTGGATGCCGCGCTTGTCCTGACAGAGCTGGAGGATGGCGCCCACGAACTCGGGCGCGGTCAGGATGGTGGCGGTGATGACCGGCTCTTCGATGGCTTCGATCGAGCCTGGGTCGGGCAGGCGCGCGGGCGAATCGACGTCGATGATGTCGCCGTTCGTCTTCATAACCCGGTACTTGACCGACGGCGCGGTTACGATCAGCTCAAGGCCGAACTCGCGCTCAAGACGCTCTTCGACGATCTCCATGTGAAGGAGGCCGAGGAAGCCGCAGCGGAAACCGAAGCCGAGGGCGGCCGAGGTTTCGGGCTCGTAGTTGAACGAGGCGTCGTTCAGCCGGAGCTTCTCCATGGCGTCGCGAAGTTCGCCGTACTTGTTCGACTCGATCGGGTAGAGGCCCGCGAACACCATCGGCTTCACATCCTTGAAGCCGGGCAGCGGCTCGGGTGCTGGATTCCGGTCGTCGGTCATGGTGTCGCCGATCTTGGTGTCGGAGAGCCGCTTCACTCCCGCGACCACGAAGCCCACTTCGCCGGCGCCGAGCGACTCGACCGGTGTCGGCTTCGGCGTGAAGACGCCCAGGCCCTCGACCTCATGGCTTCCCTCTGAAGCCATGAGCCGGACCTTCATGCCGGGCCTCAGTTCCCCGTCGACCACGTGGACGAGGATCACGACGCCGCGATACTGGTCGAACCAGGAGTCGAAGATCAGGCACCGAAGCGGTCCGTCCGGTTTCCCCTTGGGCGCGGGAATGCGGTGGACGATGGCTTCGAGAATGTCGGAAATCCCGATGCCCTGTTTGGCCGAGGCCAGGATGGCGCCGGAGGCGTCAATGCCGATGACACTCTCGATCTGCTCCTTCGCGCGCTCGGGCTCGGCCGAGGGCAGGTCGACCTTGTTGATGATCGGAATGATTTCAAGATGGTTCTCGACCGCGAGGTGGGCGTTCGCGAGGGTCTGCGCTTCGACACCTTGGCTCGCATCGACGACCAGCAGAGCGCCCTGACAGGCGGCGAGGGACCGGCTCACTTCGTAGCTGAAGTCGACGTGGCCCGGGGTATCGATCAGGTTGAGGACATAGTCCTTCCCGTCCTTGGCCTTGTAGTTGAGCCGCACCGAGTGCTGCTTGATGGTGATGCCGCGTTCCTTCTCGAGATCCATGGCGTCCAGGAACTGGGCGCTCATCTCGCGTTCGGTCAGGGCCCCCGTCGCTTCCATCAGGCGGTCGGAGAGCGTGGTCTTTCCGTGATCGATGTGGGCGATGATCGAGAAATTGCGGATTTGTGAGAGTTCGGTCACGTCTACCTGAGGTGAGAAGGAATCGAATAAGAGCCTGGAGGCCCGAAGTCAGCGCGCGCGAAACATCGCCGTCGCCGCCGCCCCGATCGCACCCGCCTGGTGGCCGAGTTCCGCCGCGACAAACGACGCGCGTTCGAAGATTTCACCGAACGTCCGGGCGCGGGCCGCATTCATTATCCGCGGAATCAGCAGATCGGCGCTACGGGCCAGGCCGCCGCCGATGACGATCCTCTCGAGATCGAGGATCTGAAGGGCCATGGCGCAAGCGCGTCCAAGCGCCGAACCCGCGCGATCAATCAGGTTCAGAGCAAAATAGTCGCCCGCCCGGGCGGCTTCAAAAATCGCAGCCGCATCGAGGGGATCAGCCTTCTCGAGCGAACTGTGAACCCCGGATCCGATCGCGGCCTGGGCGCGGCCCACGAGGTAATAAGCCCCGCACTCCGTCTCCAGGCATCCGTGCTTGCCGCACGCGCAGGCGTCGCCGAGCGCCTCGACCGCGACATGGCCGATCTCACCCGCGAAACCTGAAGCGCCTTCATAGGGTTGCCCGTTCAGGACGAGACCGCCGCCCACTCCCGTGCCTGCGGTAATAAGAAGTACGTGAGCGAAACCGCGGGCCGCGCCGTACTGAACTTCCGCGAAGGCCGCGGCCGTCGCGTCGTTCATGACACTCGTGGGCAGGCGGAGCGCCTCTTCAAAACGAGGCCGGGCGTCGACGTTCCGGAGCGAGGGGAGATGCGGCGATGCGGTGAATCGGCCCGTCGCCTTATCCACGAGTCCCGCGACGGCGACACCCGCCGCTCCCGCTTCCGAGCCCGGATCGAGTTCGCGCCTCATGGCCGCAAGCTGAACGCACAACGCCCCGATCGACTCATGCTGCACCGGCGTCTCGCCGCGGCCCACGACCTCCAGATCTCTGAGCGCAACGGCTTTGATGAACGTACCGCCGATGTCGAAGCCGAGGGTGAGCATGAAGGCATGATAATTCCCTGTGCGTTTCGCGGGTGTTTTTGTCCGCGCGGGGGTCCACCTTGTCCGGACCGTTGGGAGAGCGCGGCCCGCAAGGCCCTGAATGGGGGGGCAGGCGATAATCGGCGGCGAATTCATGACCAAACTCTCAGAACTCAAGCAACAGGGTCTTAAAGGCGGCGAATCCGTCAAAGACGAAATGCGCCGGAATCTCCTGGTGAAGCTCCGCGACCACGAGGCCCTCTTCCCCGGAATCGTCGGCTACGACGAGAGCGTCATCCCGGAAGTGGTGAACGCGATCCTCTCGAAGCATCACATGATCCTCCTGGGCCTGCGCGGGCAGGCGAAGACAAAACTCATTCGACTGCTCGTCTCTCTTCTCGATGAACGCATTCCGGTCGTGAAAGGCTGCGAGATCCGCTGCGACCCCTTTGCGCCCTTGTGCAGCTCCTGCCGGGAGAAGGCCGCCACTCATGGCGATGGGCTTGAGGTGGAATGGCTTTACCGTGACGAGCGCTACGTGGAGAAGCTCGCCACCCCGGACGTCACCATAGCGGACATGCTCGGAGACCTCGACCCCATCAAAGCCGCGAAGAGCGGGCACATCCTCTCGAGCGAAGGCGCCATTCACTACGGCCTTTTGCCGCGGTCGAATCGGGGCATCTTCGCCATCAACGAACTGCCCGACCTCGCCCCCCGCATTCAAGTCGGCCTCTTCAACATCCTTCAGGAAGGCGACATCCAGATCAAGGGCTTCCCGGTGCGGTTGCGCCTCGACATCTGTATGGTCTTCACCGCGAACCCCGAGGACTACACGGCGCGCGGCAAGATCGTGACCCCGCTCAAGGACCGGATCGGCAGCGAAGTCCGCACCCACTATCCGGAGACCATCGAGCTTTCCGCCCTGATCACGGCCGCCGAGGCGTTCGCGAAGAGAAGCCAGCCCGTCTTCGTGCCCGAGTTCGTGCGCCACACCGTCGAAGCGATTGCCTTCGCGGCGCGGCGCGACCGACGGGTCGACAAGAAAAGCGGCGTCTCCCAGCGGCTCGCCATCAGCGTTATCGAGAACGCGCTCTCGTCCGCCGAGCGACGGGCGATGGCGTACGGCGAGAGCGAGATCGTCCCCCGCATCGCGGACATCTATGTGGCTCTTCCCGCGGTCACCGGCAAGATCGAGCTTGAGTATGAGGGCGAGATGGCCGGCGGGGCTGCGGTCGGCCGGGACCTCGTCCGCGAAGGCCTCAAGGAAGTCTTCGCCAAGGAGTTCGGGGGAACGAACCTCCGCGGCCTGATCGACTTCTTCGAGAAGGGCGGCGAAGTGGGCGTCTCCGACGACAAGAGTGCCAGCGACCTTCTGGCGACGTTGGCGCGGGTGCCCGGCCTTCTCGCCCACGCGGGCCGGCTGATACCGGAGCGGAACGACGCGCCCACGCGGGCGGCCGCGGCGGAGTTCATCCTGGAAGGTCTCTTCGCTCAGAAGAAGATCGGCCGGTCGGATCAGGGCACGTACATCGCGGTCGAACGCAAGACCGAGGAAGGGCCTGACCTCGAGCGCCTGGAGCGCCTCGCGCGCATGAAGCGTCAGGTGAATTGAGGCTTCTGCCGAAAACTCCGCCATGCCGCGCTTCACTTACCACAAGCACCGACCGAACCTGTGGGAGGACCTTGACCTCTCGGACCTCGTCAATGCCATGTCCGAGTTCCTGCTCGGCAGCGGCTTCGGCGAGCCCTCAGACGGCGATTCCCAAACCAGCGAAGAGGACCTCAAGAATGCCATCGTCAACGCCCTGATGACGAGCGAGCTGCTGCCCGACGAAGATCTCCAGAAGCTCTTCTCGAACGAGGAGACGCTGAACGAGTTCCTCGAGAAGGTGATCGAGCGGCTGATGAACGAAGGCTTCATACAGTCCCCTCAGCGCGGCAGCGGGTCGATGGAGGACAGCGACGGCCAGGGCGAAGCCTCCGGGTCGGGCGCTCCGGTGAAGTTCGAGTTGTCCGAGAAGGGTTCGGATTTTCTCGGATATCGCGCGCTGCGCGAACTCATGGGCGCACTCGGACGCTCGTCGTTCGGCTCTCACGACACCCAGGACCTTTCGACCGGCACCGACGCGAGCGGCCCGTCGAAGCCGTACGAGTTCGGCGACACCCTCAATCTGGACGTGAGCGAAACTCTCCTCAACACCATAAGGCGGACGCAAACCCTGGAGTTCAAGGAGGGCGCGGGTCTCGACGTCTCCTACGAAGACCTCGTGGTGCGTCAGACCGAGTACCGGTCGTCGTGCGCCACGGTGGTGATGCTCGACTGCTCCCACTCGATGATCCTGTACGGAGAGGACCGCTTCACGCCGGCGAAGAGGGTGGCGCTCGCCCTGTCTCATCTGCTCAGAACCCAGTTTCCCGGCGATTCGCTGCGCGTGGTCTTGTTCCACGACTCCGCGGAGGAAATCCCCCTGTCGATGCTGGGCCGGGTAAAGGTGGGACCGCACTACACCAACACCCGCGAAGGACTGCGCGTGGCCCAGCGGATCCTGGCCAAGGAGCGCAAGGACATGAAGCAGATCGTCATGATCACGGACGGCAAGCCCACCGCCCTCACCCTCGACGACGGCCGGATTTATCGCAATCCTTTCGGCCTCGACCCCAAGGTCATCGGCCTCACCCTCAAGGAAGTCATCAACTGCCGCCGTCAGAACATCATGATCAACACGTTCATGCTGGCCCGCGACTATGAGCTGGTGGCTTTTGTCGCGAAGGTTTCGGAATTGACCCGGGGTAAGGCCTACTTCACCAGTCCGTACGACCTGGGCGAGGCGGTTCTGATGGACTTCCTGCGCAAGAAGCGCACCGTCGCGCACTGACCTTATCCCTCGATCTGGCCCCCGCCCCGGACAGTTCCAGCCTTGAAGAAGGTCGCGTCTTGGGGATGGCGAGATGTCGCGGGCTTTGCCATCGCCGGTCTGATTGGGGTCGCGCTCGTTCAGTATCACCACCGGACCCACTTCGACCCGCACGTCGTCTGGGATGGTTTCAACCTCCCCGGCTTCGATGCCCATGCCTACGTGGCGATGGCGGAAGAACCGCGTGTCTTCACGATTGGGCCTTGGGGATACCGCATCCTTCCGCCCGGCCTGATTGGCGCCCTCCTTCCGCCTCGGCTGATTGTCCCGGGGTTCGATTGGGCGGCCCGGGCTTCGCTCGTTATGGCCAGTGGTCTGCTGTTCTTGTACCTGCGGATTCGTGGGGCCACCCTGCGGGCCGCGCTCCTCGCGGTTGGGGTCCTGATGCTGACGCCCTCGGTGAGCGGAGTGTTCGCGAACCCGTTTCTGGTGGAACCCTTCGCGCTGATGCTGCTTCTCATCGCCCTGATCGCGATCGAAGGCGAGGCCGGGGTCTGGGTGACCGCCCTCGCCCTCATTCTTCTCTCTTTGTCCAAAGAAATCTGGGTGCTCCTCTTGCCTCTGATCTTTTTGAGGGATCTCACTGGTGGAGCCGTAGAGGCCGGACGGCGCACTCTGCGCACCGCCGCGCCTGCGCTGTGGGTGAGCGTTTGCGTGCGATGGATCTGGGCCCCCCAGGCCGGCGCAGAACGCGCCGGGGCCGACCCTATCGCGGCGCTTGGAACGATCGCATCAAGCGTCGCCATCTTCGCGCCCGAGTTCTGGCTCGGCGGCTTCTCGATCCTCGCCCTTCTGGCGCTCTTCCGGGAAGGGGCGCGAGCGGGACTCCAGCGGCACGCGTTTACCCTCCTGCCGCTGCTCGCCCTGCCGCTCTTCGCCGCCACCTACACGGGCGAAGGTGCGGCGACGAGCTTTTTCGCTGACGATGTGCGCCGGCTGCTGATCTACGCCCTGCCCTTCGTGGCGGCCATCGCCGTGCATCTCGATCCTGGACATTCGGCGCCCAAAACTCTGCCCACGGCAACGATTCTTCGGCGGCCGGCGATGGTCGTGGCCGTCGCCCTCATGATCGCTCCCCTGGCCCTCGACGGCTACTCGCGGATCGATCTCTCCACGTCGCGGGACGGCCCGTACGTCCTCGGCTTCGTTCGTGAATCCCTGAAGACGGCGCGAAAGCTCGACCGCGGAGAGGCGGTCGTCTTCGATCCGGTGGAAAGGAAGTTCGCGTGGGGAGTGTCGCCGCCGAACGAGCTTTCCCGGCTGCGCTTCTTCCTTCGCAGCGGCTTCGGCCCCCTGGCTCACTACGGCATCCATGAAATCAGGATGCGCGAAACCATGGCCACGCTGATTGCGCCCGTCCTCGATCGGCGCACGCTCACCCTGACCCTGACCATCGACGCCCGTGAATCCGCGTGGATCTCCGTTTTCGCCGGCGGGAGTCGCGTGGGTGAGGCTCTGGTCGGGCCTCAGGCCGTCCGGGCAACCTTCGAGGTGCCCGAGGCGAAGCTGTTTCGCGGGGACAATCCGATCGAACTTCGCTGCGAAAAAGCGGCCACCGCCCTTCCTCGAATCCTGCGCCTGGAGCTCGCTCAGGCTAAGCGCTGATCATCGACCGGCGACGCGCTCACTCTTCAGTGCTTTGAGGGACTGCGTGCCATACCCCCGACTCGGTGTCGAGACCCGGAAGCGGCGGCATATCCTTCGGCCAGTCATAGTGGACGACCCTTCGGTCGACCTGCAGGTCTTTAATGATCTTCAACGGATAGCAGGTCCGAAGGCGCCCTTCAATGGTGATCTCTCGCGGGTCGCCGATGCGAAGCCTGATGGAGTCGGCGAGAACCGTCGTGGCCAGTGTCCAGCCCTCCTTGCGCCGGCTGGCCACCACCACGAAGTCGGCTTCCTTCCCCGCGAACTTCCGGCACTCAAGAACCCGATCGGCAACCTCAGGACCTTCAGCGCTCTCGCGATCCGCAGCCTCTTTCTTCGCACGATCGGCGGTGCTTTTGTTTCTTACGACATGGTCGATCGCGGTGAGGATCGGATCACCCCAAGGATTGTCCACGGCGAGGGTGATTCCGCGGAAGACGGCGGAGAGGAACAGATAGTCGGCGAGCCAGCCCGTAGGCGTGAACAGGAAAAAAGCGAACGGGACCAGGGCGCTCCCCTGGAGGGCCGCCGCCACCGCGGCGGACTGATCCGTTCCGGCGACGGCGCCGCCAGGCGCGCCGACTTCTAGCGCAAGCTTCGCGCCCTCCTCCCCGGCCTTGCTCGCCCGTTCGAAGAAGCCGGCGTAGCCGATCCGCACCCCGAGCGCCGCGGTGAGAAAGATCGATAGATAGGCGCCGCGCCGCATCTGCTGCCAGTAACGCGCGGGGAGCAGGCACCGAAACACGCCGACCAGAGTTTCCATGGTCGAGAGAATGCCTCCGAGACAGTCCAGCAGTCAACCCGAAGCTCGCGTGCAGGTCGTTCCGTCATTCCCAGAAAGCCCAAAGCGAAGAGCAGAATCAATCCATTCTTCCTCTTCACCATGGCGACGTCGAAGGCGTTCTTGAGCGGTTCCATGGTCCTCCAGGACCACCTAATCCATGGGCGCCTGGACAAGGCGTGCGGCGTGGGACTGGCGAATCAACGACGGCGGGTTTTGGCCTTGCCCTTCACTTTGGGCCTGGGCTTGCTGGCCTTTGCCTTCGTTTTGGCCTTCGGCGCCGGACGAGAAGCCTTCGCGGCAACTCTCTTCTTCGCGACTTTTTTCTTCGCCTTCTTCCTCGCCGGAGGTTCGCTGCCGCCTCCGCTCATGTCATAGAAGAATTCCTCGCGCGAGATCTTGCCATCGGTCACGGTGTAGAGAGCGACCTCTTCCATGCGCATCCGCTTCCCGGCCATCGGGCCTACCTTCGGCGTGACCACGAAGTCGTAGATCACGGTGAAGCGTTCGCCATTGGGGAAGGGTCCTTTGACCTTCGCGCTGTGGATCTGGTGATTCGCGACCCACCACTCGTTCTTGCCTCGGATGACATCGCGCCCCGTCATCACCGCAGGCATCGTCTCGTTGCCCACGGCCTCGACGCTTACGACATCGACGCTCAGCAGCGTTTCGACGGCCTCGATATTCTTGCCTGCGCGGTTAAGCGCCACGAGCTGATCTGCGATTTCTTTAGTTGTCATGTTTTCTCTCCAGGGAAATTGCGCCGCTCGCCTTCGATGCGGCCAGGGAATCGTAGCCCAACCAGGTCGAGTCGTCATACTTCTCGTATGCGGCTGCCCTTGAATCCGGTGAACGCATACCCACCCCAAAAAGGTTCATGATTCGACCATGAAAATGCTCACGGCCTGCCTCCTCCCGCGCCCCACGTGAACGCCAGGCGGTCGCCGTGGATCGCGGGAAAACGCAGGAGCTTGGTCTGGGCGGTCGCGGGCGAAGGCGCGGCCAAGGCCACGACCATGGCGAGAGCTGCCGCGATTCGCATTAGCGCTTCTCCTGGGCGGGCGGAGTCACCTGGACAAGTGGCACATCCCAGTGCGCGTCGAGAATCTCGAAACGACGCTGCTCTTCCTTCTTGAACGTCTCCTGATCCGGATAGAGCCGTCTCTGGATGGCCGTCTCCTGATTGGGCCCGACGAAGGCGGCGTTGTTCACGAATGTGATGACGACCAGGAGCGTCCAGTCGGCGCGTCCGTCGCCGTGGTAGGTGGGGCGCAAAACTTCAACACCCGTTATCCTGCCGCGTTCGCCCATCTGCGCCTGCAGAACCGGATAGTGGTTCTTGAAAAAGAGGCGCTCGAATTCATCCTGGTAGCCCCACTTCACCTTGTAGTAATAAGCGGCGCGGACGGGACCGTCTTGAGCCTGCGCCTGAAGGGGCACGGCCAGAGCCACGAGAAACGCGGCGACGAGAGTGATGCTTTTCTTCATTGGGGCCTCTTTCGAAAGTGAATTGGGGGATTCTAGGCCTGCGCATCCAGCCAGTGGTTGCAGAGCGTTTCACCTGGTCGCGGCAAACTAACTGGAACGCGGTGAAGGCGTCGATTCGGTAGGCCGGGGGCACGGCTATCGGCCCGGGGGTGGGGCTATCGGGCCAGGGACGCGGCTTTGATGATGTCCGCGAAAACGCCCGACGCGGTCACGTCGGGGCCCGCCCCCGGGCCTCGCACAACCAATGGCGATACCGGGTAACGATCCGTCCAGAACGCCACCATGCTGTCTCCGCCCCGGAGCGAGGCAAACGGACTTGAGGGCTCAATCCGGCGCAGACCCACCTCGGCGCCGCCGTCGGCCACCGAGGCGAGATAGAGCAGTCGGCCTCCCTCCTGCGAGGCGACCTGAGCGCGGTGGTCAATGCCGGCGTCGAGTTCGGGAAGACGCTTCCAGAACTCGTCGAGGCTCATGGCGTCCCACTCAGCGCTCGGCAGAAGCGACTGGCGCTTGACCGAAGACATCTCGATGGGCATGCCGGCCTCGCGCGCAAGGATGAGGATCTTCCGGGCTACGTCCGCCCCAGAAAGATCCTCCCGCGGATTGGGCTCGGTGTAGCCGAGACCGTGCGCTTCCTTGAGGGCGACGCTGAAAGCCACTCCATCGGCGACTTTGGTCATCAGAAAGCCGAGCGTGCCCGACAAAGCGCCCTCGATGCGCCGGACCCGGTCGCCCGTGCGCACGAGATCCGAAAGCGGCCCGATCACCGGAAGGGCTGCGGCCACCGTCGTCTCGTGAAACAAGGCGCCTCGGCCTCGGCGTCTTCCCGCCTTGATGGCCTGATACACCGCGAGCTCGCCGCCGAAGGGTCGCTTGTTCGCGGAGACCACGTGGACGCCGGCGTCGAGGAGGGGTCCGTAGTGCGCGATCGTCTCTTCACTGTCGGTGCAGTCCACAAACACGGCGCTCGCTCGCCGGCTCTCAATCGCCGCACGGGCCAGAGCAGCGAGGTCCGTAGGCGATCCCTCGGTTTCCACCGCCTGGCGAAGGCCTGATCCAGGAATCCCGGCCGTGCAAATCAGCATGTGCCGGCTGGTCGCGGCGCCATCGATCTCCAGACGAAGTCCGGCGCGTTCCCGCAGGCCGTCCGCCTGGGCGGTCATCTGCTCCACCAGAACCCGGCCGACGCGGCCGAGGCCGGCGATGAACACCGAGACGGTTCGATGATCGGCGAAGAACGCTTCATGGATCGCATTGACCGCGCGCTTCTCATCTTCGCGATCAACCACGCACGATACGTTCAACTCCGACGAGCCCTGGGAGATGGCGCGGACGTTGACGTGCGCTTCGCCGAGGACACCGAAAATCCGTCCCGCGCTCCCCGGCGTGTCGCGCATGGAAGCGCCTACTACGGCAATCACACAGGCGTCTTGGTCCACCACAAGCTCATCGATAAGACCCGCCTGTCGTTCCAGCGCGAATTCGGCGGCGATGCTCTCCTCGGCGCGAGAAACCGCTGCCGGCTCGATCGCGAAGCAGATCGAATGTTCCGATGAGGCCTGGGAGATCAGGATGACGCTCACGCTCTCGCGGGCAAGCGCGCCGAACAGACGCATGGCGATCCCGGGCACCCCGACCATGCCGTCGCCCTCGAGCCGCAGCAAGGCTACGTTCGAAATCGAAGCCACGCCGCGCACGCCCATCGGGGCTGCCGGCGCCTCCTCGCGAATCCACGTCCCCTTGAAGGCGGGGTTCAGTGTGTTCCTGATGACGAGGGGAATGTTTTTCGCCCGCGCCGGGTGCACGGTTGGCGGGTAGACAACCTTGGCGCCGAAATGGGACAGCTCCATGAGCTCGTCATAGCGGAGGGAGTCCAACGAGAATGCGGTGGGCACGATTCGCGGATCGGCGCTCATCACGCCGTCGACATCGGTCCAGATCTCGATGGCCACGGCCTCGAGCGCAGCGCCGAACAGGGCGGCGGTGTAGTCGGAACCGCCGCGACCGAGCGTGGTGGTCTCGCCCGACTCGGTGGACCCGATGAACCCGGTGACCACCGGCAAGCCCGCTTCATCCTTCCACCACTGGCGAATCCGGTCATAC
>JANLWV010000418.1:0-4569 GCA_031364765.1 Vicinamibacteria bacterium | reverse complement strand
CCTGCAGCGCGGCGTCGGGGCCCGCCTCGAAGGCCTCAAATCGCTCCAGTCCCGCAAGCTCGAGTTGCTGCGCGCGCTCTGGCTTCAGGCGGTCGAACTGCGCGCCGCGGCAAACGATGCGGGCCTGGCGAGCCGCACCGCCGAGCGCATCTCGAACCTGTGCGCGGAGATCGCCCACCACACGAACGGCTCGTCCGCCACCCGACCGTTCGCCGACGATGCCGCCGAAGCTATCAGCGACTCCCCGACAATCGAGCGGACCTAGCCGGACGAGCGACCGGCGAGGCCCCGGGAACGAGTCATCGCCGAACGGCGGCCGTGGAAGAGTGTAGAAAAGCGCCCCTTTACGGGCAGGTCGCGGCGACCACCTTCACGGTGTCGACCTTGACCCGGCGCACGGGCAGGGTCTGCGTCTGATCTGACTTCGCCACGGGCCCGGAACTTACGGGTTTGTCGGTCTCGGCGGTGGCCTCCTTGTCGCGGGCCGCAACCTCGACCTTGTTGTCGTTGTGGGGCCCCGGCTTGCCAGGCTCCTGCTTGACCCGCACCGTCCCGGTGCTCAAGTCGGTGATGATGCCCGTGACCTGGACCTTGTGGCCGAGGTGTCCGCGCATGAGCTTGACCGAGTCCTCGCTGAGCCAATAGATGACCTCGGAGGGGCCACCCCCCTTCATCCCGGTCATCGCCCCGGTGGTTGGGCTCGACCCCGTCGTCGAGCGCGGCCCCGAGATCTCCTGCACGTGCGTGAGCACGAAGGAGTTTTCCTTATCGGTGGCCACGCAGCCCGAGATCGTCACGGCCGCGCCCTTCACGGAATCGTTGCTCGGCCCTTCGGCGACCGCCACGGTGGCGAGGCCAAGGCCCAGGGCCAGACTGCCCAAGAAGAATTTGTTCATGATTCGCTCCCTTACTTTCGATCGCGTCGAAATTGACGCGCTCAGGGCGCGCGGACGGGGCCCCTGGAGACATTGGTAAGCAAAACCCGAGCCAAAGGATGCCGCCTAGGGCGTAACCGGCACACCTGGCAGGACCGGCGGAACCCGGATTCGCGATCACGCGTAATATCAATGAGGGAAAAACATTGAAGCGCAAGCGTGTCTTTATCGTGGTCGGCGCTCTGGTGGCGGTGGCAGCGGTCGCGGGCATCGCGGTGTCTCGCCGGGGGCCGAAGCCCACCACCGTTCAGGTGGCCACGGTGTCCCGCGCGGACCTCCAGTCCAAGGTCACCGCCAACGGCAAGGTCCAGGCGCAGAAGAAGGTCGACATTTCCGCCACCATCGCCGGACAGATCACGCGCCTCGCGGTCAAGGAAGGCGACCGCGTCCACAAGGGCCAGCTTCTGCTCCAGATCGACGCGGTGAATCCCCGCGCCGCCGCTCGCAGCACCGAAGCAGGCGTGCTGGCGCTGATGCGGGATCTCGACTCCGCCCGCGCGAATCTGGAACAGGCCCAGGACGACTTCCGAAGGGCCGAGGAGAACCACAGGGCGGCCATCATTCCCGAGGCTGAGTTCCGGCGCGCTCGTACCGCCCTCGTAAGCGCGGAAGCCGCCGTTCAGGCTTCGCAGGGTCGTATCGACCAGGCGCGCGCGACGTCGGAAGGGGCCAGGGACACATTGGCAAAAACGACCGTGGTCGCACCCATGGCCGGCACGATTACCGCGAAGCGCGTCGAGGAAGGCGAAGTCGCGGTGGTTGGAGTCCTCAACCAGCCCGGGACCGTGCTCCTCACAATCTCCGACATGTCCATCGTCGAAACCGAGATGGAGGTCGATGAGACATCGATACCGTCCGTGAAGGTCGGCCAGGAAACGCGCGTGCGGATCGACGCCTACCCCAACCGCACCTTCACCGGCCTGGTGACCGAAGTCGGCAACAGTCCCATCATCAGGACGGGCAATCAGGCCGAGGCCATCAAGTTCAAGGTCAAGGTGCAGATCAAGGATCCGCCACCGGACATCAAGCCGGGTCTCTCCGTGCAGGCCGATATCCTCACCGGTTTCCGCGCCCAGGCCATCGTGATTCCGATTCAGTCCCTGGTCGTTCGTGACCTCGAGTTGAAGCCGGGAGAGACGCCCAAGCCGGGCGACCCGCGCGACGAAGAGGGCGTGTATCTGATCGAGAACGATAAGGCCCGCTTTCAGCGGGTCAAGACCGGCCTGCTGGGCGAACTCTCGCTCGAGGTTCTCGAAGGCCTCAAGGGTGGAGAGACCCTGATCAACGGGCCGTTCAAGGTGCTGCGGGAGCTCAAGCCGGGCGACCTGGTGAAAGTCGACCAGACAAAACCGAAGGACGGTTCCCCCCGCTGACATGCTCAAGGGAGAGTTGCTGCGCGAGGCGCTTCGGGCCATCCGCGCTCACGCGCTGCGCAGCTTCCTGACTCTTCTCGGCATCATCATCGGGGTGGCGACCCTCGTCGGCGTCGTCTCCGTGATCGCCGGCCTGAACAGTTTCGTGCTCGATAGCGTTATCCAGTTAGGGCCCGACGTGTACTTCGTCCAGAAGTTCGGCATCATCACGAGCCGGAACGAGCTCCTCGACGCTTTGAAGCGCCGTGACTTTGACTGGAACGACTATCTCGCTCTCCAACAAAACCTCAGGCTTGCCGATGAGGTCGCCGCCGAGGCCCAAGGTCAGGCCGCGGTGAAGCGCCGCGACCGCCACCTGCCGGACATGCAGGTGGAGGGCACCACCGCGAACTACGGCTCGATGATGAGGCTGGACGTTATCGCAGGGCGCTTCTTCACTCCGAGCGAGGACGACACCGCGCAAGCCGTCGCGATTATCGGCTGGGATATCAAGGACGAACTGTTCCCCCAGCAGGAGCCGGTGGGGCGCGAGGTTCTGGTCGGTGGCGCTCCGTACCGCGTCATTGGCCTGCTGGCCAAGCAGGGGCGAACCCTGGGCCTTAACCGCGACAGCGTGCTCTACATGCCCATTCAGACGTATCGTCGGCAGTTCGGCACCCGCAGCGCTCTTAATTTTCTTGTCCAGGCGCGGGGCGGCGTGCCGGGCGTCGAGGCTTCGGTCGAGGAGGTGCGCGCGCTGATGCGCGCCTTGCGGCACACGCCGTTCCGCGCTCCGGATCCGTTCAGCGTCGTCACCGCCGAGGCTCTTCAAGCCCTCTGGCGGCAAATCTCCGCAGCCGCTTTCGTGCTGTCGCTGCTGATCGCTTCGGTCTCACTCGGGGTCAGCGGGATCGTCATCACGAACATCATGCTGGTGGCGGTGATCGAGCGCACGCAGGAGATCGGCATGAGACTGGCCGTCGGGGCCCGCAAACGCGACATTCGCCGTCAGTTCCTGCTCGAGGCGACGCTGCTGTCGCTCCTGGGAGGCGCCCTCGGTGTCGCCCTCGGTTCCCTGATCGCCCTCGGCGTGCGGGGCGCCTTGAGTTTCCCGGCCGAGGTCACGCCGGGCATCGTGGCCATGGGGCTCGTGCTGTCCGTCATCGTGGGCATCGCCGCGGGTTACTGGCCGGCGCGCACCGCTTCGAACCTGCCCGTGGTCGATGCGCTGAGGGCCGACTGATGCGCCGATCGTGGCTCAGGGCTTCGTGGTTCGCCAACATCGCGTTCGCCTTCACGGCCATGCGCGCGCACAAGCTCCGCAGCTTCCTCACCCTCCTCGGGGTCATGGCCGGCGTCTCGACCGTGATCATGGTGGTGAGCTTCGTGGTCGGCTTCAACAACGCCGTGACCGCCGGCTTCACGACGTTCGGTACCTACCTGGTCCAGTTCCAGAAGTTCGAGCCCCGGTTTGGCGGGCCGGGCGGTCGCCCCGAGGAACAGCGCAACCGCCGTGACCTCACGATCGAGGATGCACTCGCGCTGAAGCGGCTCTCGACATTAGCGGCCGCGGTCTCTCAGGAGCGCTATCACTTCCAGGGCGTCACCGTGAAGGCGGGGCGTGAGGAGGCGAACGGACCGACTTTTCTCGGCACCAACCCCGACTACTCGGTCGCCAATACCCACTTCGTCCAGGATGGGCGCTTCATCACCGAGGCCGACGTCTCGCATGCCGCCCGCGTTTGCGTCATCGGCACCGACGTGGCCGGGGCCCTTTATCCGCACCGCGATCCCATAGACCAGGAGTTGACCGTGAATGGCCGCTCTTATCGGGTGATTGGTCTGTTCGAGAAGAAGGGCGCCTTCTTCGGAGGCAGCAACGACAACTTCGTCGCTGTTCCCATCACCGCCTTTGACGATCAGTTTCCGGAGCACAAGAACGGCGGCGGCGACACCATCCACATCGCGACGGTGCCGAAACGGCCCGAGGATTACGACGCCTTGATCGAGGAAGAGACGGCGATCATGCGGACGCGACGGGGCCTGCGGCCCAACCAGCCGAACGACTTCGCGGTCTTCACGAGCGCCGGCCAGCTCGAGAACTTCCGGCAGATCACGAACGGGGTCGCGGCGGCTATGCTGGTGGTCGCAGGCATCGCCCTGCTGGTCGGCGGGGTGGGGGTCATGAACATCATGCTGGTGAACGTCACCCAGCGCACGCGGGAGATCGGCCTGCGCAAGGCGCTCGGCGCCACCCGCCGCGACATCGCGACCCAGTTCCT
>JANLWV010000403.1:0-9491 GCA_031364765.1 Vicinamibacteria bacterium | reverse complement strand
CCCGACTCGCCCGTGGGGCCCGCGGATTGTTCACAACCAAGCCGACCCCAGAATGCGGCCCATCCGACTACTTGATCTCCACGGCAGGAGCCAGATCCAGCCTCAACCCTTCGGACGGAGCTTCGCGAGTCGACGCTCCGCTTCGTCGAAGGTCTCCTTTTTCTTCGAGAACGCGAAGCGGACCTGGGTTCTTCCCTTCTCCGGGTCCTGATAGAACGAAGACCCCGGGACCACGGCGACGCCGATCTCGCTCACCAGAAACCTCGCAAACTCGACGTCGTGGGCGTAGCCGAGCGGCCGAGTGTCGACCATGGCGTAGTAGGCGCCGCCGGGTTTGTAGATGGTGAAGCCGCAGGCCTCGAGAATCCCAAGCAAACGCGTGCGGCGCACGTCGTACTTCGCGTTCAGTTCGACGTAGTAGGACGGGGGCAGCGCGAGGGCGAGAGCGCCCGCCTCCTGCAACGGTGCCGGCGCTCCCACGGTCAGGAAGTCATGCACTTTCCGGATCGCTCCCGTGATCCACGCGGGCGCAATGGTCCAACCCACGCGCCATCCGGTCACGCTGTACGTCTTGCTCATGCTGTTGATCGTGATCGTACGATCCTTCATTCCCGGCAGTGTCGCCATAGGAATGTGGACGTTGCCGTCGTAGAGGATGTGCTCGTAGATCTCGTCGGTGACCGCGATGACGTCGAACTCCTGGCAGAGCGACGCGATCAGACTCAGTTCCTCGCCTGAGAACACCTTGCCCGTGGGATTGTGGGGCGAGTTCATGATGACCGCGCGCGTCTTGCTGGAGAAGGCCGCCCGCAGTTCGGCCGGATCGAACGACCAGTCCGGCGGGCGAAGAGTGACGAACTTCGGCACGGCTCCGGCAAGAATCGCGTCCGGACCGTAGTTCTCGTAGAAGGGCTCGAAGGTCACGACTTCATCGCCGGGATTGAGGAGAGCCATCAGAGACGCCACCATGGCCTCGGTGGCCCCGCAGGTCACCGTCACCTCCGTCTCGGGATCGACGGGCGCGCCATACGAACGTTCGAACTTTTTCGCGATGGCCCCGCGCAGACTGGGCGCACCCCAGGTCACTGCGTACTGATTGATGTTCGCGGCGATGGCTCGAGACGCGGCCTCCTTCAGCTCTTCGGGTGCGGGAAAATCGGGGAAACCCTGCGAGAGATTGACCGCACCGTGAGTGTTGGCGAGACGCGTCATCTCGCGAATCACGGATTCTGTGAAGCGGGCGGCCTTGTCGGATGTGGAGCGGTTCATGGAAGCGGAGATCGTCCTTGAGTGTAGGGCGCGTCGATTCGATCAGCGAACCGGCATGGTCGCCTGCGGCTTCGCCAAAGGAGTGCCCGGCTGCGCCTTCGGCGGGGCTTGCGTGGGAGGCGAAGGCGTCGCGGCGCCCCCCGAAATGGCGGGCGCGGTCTGCGGCTCAGACTCGTCCTCCGCGGCAAAGATCGGATCGTCCCGGCGAAGGGCGCGCGTCAGGTCGAGGTGCCCCGGCTTCGGAACTCTCCCGTCGACCAGAATCACAGTCCGCCTCACCGCGGAGAAGTTGTCGGCGATGGTGGTGACGATGCCCTGAATGAGAACCCTCTCCTCCTCGGCGCCGACGTCCCGGCCGAGGTCAAGCTCAGAGGAGAAGTCGATGTACACCGTCCCGCCCTGCGTGTAGGCGACATCGAGGACGCGGGTCGCCCCCGGCAGCAGCGCTTCGGCGTCCGCCGAGGCCACGCCAAGTTCGGACACCGCCGCCCGGATCTGGGGAACGATGCCCCGGACGTACGGGATTTCCCTCTCGATGACGCCGAGGCCGGGCTGGCCCTGGAGCCGGGTGTGCAGAATCACCTTGAGTGTCGATCCGGGGATCACGGGCTCCGGCGCGTCGGCGGCATTCGACTCGGGCAGCGGACTCTCCCCCTCCTCCGCACTACCCGGTATCTCCCGGCGGAGCACGGTCGACCACCAGGGCGAGGTCAGGGGCACCACAAACATGAACGTGGCCAGAAATATCGTCCACCACGCCCGTCGAGGAAAGCCCGGGGGGGTGGATGCGGTCGCAACCGTGCGACGGAACTTCACGGATTCGCGCGAAGGGCGGCAATGAACCGGCCGAGGCCCTGAATGATCGCGTTGGTAAGGCGAACCTGGTGCGCCTCCGAGAACAGGAGCTTCTCTTCCTCCCGGTTGGTGATAAACCCCACCTCAACCAGAGCGGCTGGCATGGTGGCGCCCACCAGGACCCGGAAGGGGGCCTGTTTCACGCCGCGCGACCGGGACAGCGCGGCTTCCGCAATCTCAGCATGCAAACTCCCCGCGAGCCTGGACGAGCCCTCGAGCTGAGCCGCCTGAGCCATGTCCCAGAGGATGAGTCCCACATCCTTGTCCGGGGTCGGCGCCCGATCAAGGATCGCCCCTTCCTGCAGGGCGATCCTCCGGGCCTCGTCATCTGCCGCGGTGTACGAAAGAAAGAACACTTCGGTCCCGCTCGCCGACGCGACACGCGAGCCGTTCGCATGGAGCGAAATAAAGATGTCGGCGTTGAAGTTGTTGGCAATGGCCGCCCGCTCATCGAGCGGGATCTCGGTATCGCCGTCGCGGGTAAGGAACGCCTGGATCGAAAGAGAATCCACCGCCGTCGCCCGCAAGCGTCGCGCGAGGGCCAGAGTCATGTCCTTTTCGAATCGGCCACCAGGTCCCTGCGCGCCGCCGTCGTCTCCCCCGTGGCCGGGGTCGATCACCAGAACGATCGGACGCCTGAAGCCGGTGGCCGGAGCCACGGACGGCCGGGGCAGCGGCGGGGTCGTCTCCGCGGAACTTCCGGGGCTAGGAGACGGACCGGCGGCTGGCGCCGTGTCGAAGACCAGGGCCACCTGCTGTGAATCGCGCTCCGACGTCCGGACGGAAACAAACCGCTCGCCGAGGTCGAAGACGAGCCGGGGTGGCGTCGCCCGCTCGAACCTCACGGAACCAACAATCCGGCCGGGCAGAGCCTCGGCGATGAAGTCCGTCTCCATGACATCGGCCTCAAACGTCACCACCACCCGGTTCGGCTCCTTGCGGACATCGTAGGGAATGGGCTTGCTGAGCTCGACCGTGCTTTCGATGCTCGAGGCGCTCACCAGATTCGTGACCTTCAGACGCGGCGCTTCATACGCTCCAATCACCAACGCCCGATAGGCCGCCCGGTAGGTGGCGGTCTGACCAAGGGCGGCTCCCAGCACGGTGGCGGCGGAGGGAGCGGAGACGTAGGTTCTCTCGCCGACCACACGCACTGGACCCGCGAGGGCCTTCAACTGTCCGCCCACGCTGAAGAGGCTCCGGCCGTTCTCAAGCATCACCTCGCGCCCACCGGACTTCAGCGTGACCTTGGAATCGCGGCCCATGCGGGAGAATGAGACGTCGAGGCCTTTCGCCGCGTCTTCCAGGGCGATCTCCGAGCCCCTCGGGCCCTCGATCACCAGGACGACGGTTCGATGGGCGCCGCCGCCGGAAAGAACCACCACTTCATCCGCGGCCGCCGCCGGCCGGACCAAAAGCGCCACGATTGACGTCACGAGGAACGCGAATCGGGCCGGGGATTTCAAGGTGCTGGTTTTTTGGGAGCGAGAAACGATCAAACGTCGCGGTGAACGGTGTCGGGGCTGAAAGCCGGAAGACAAACCGCAATGTACTCGGCGCCGTCCCTTCCGGGAGACGAGTACCGGACCCATTCGCCTCGTTCGGTAATGAGGGCCTGACCGGCCGCCACGTCGAGGGACCCGCCTTCATAGTCCACACGCAGCGAGCCGGCGAGAACGAGGGTGTATTCATCGAAGGCGGGCGTCTGCCTGGGCTCCGTCCATCCAGTGGGCGACTTCATGTGGGCCACACTCACGGAAGACGTGCCGGAGTTCACGCGACCGACGTATTCGCGAATGATCTTGGGAGGTTTGCCGGCCGCTTCAATCTGGGTGGGTTTGGCGATCAGTCGGGGCATGGGCTTGGTCGGTACTCTATCGAAGTTCGAACGTCGGCCCGGAGCGCCCCGGGGCCGTCGTTGGACCTCCGGTTTGCGATGGCCCTTCTGGCGGCCCTTGGAGTTGTCGGCCAGTGTCCTAGAGAGCCACGGTATCGACCGAGGCGCCGAGGGACTTCAGGCGGTCGACCAGGCCCTCGTATCCACGTTCGACCGTCTCCAGGGGGGAGATCCGGCTCTCACCGTCGGCGGCCAGGGCGGCGGCGATCAGCGCCATGCCCGAGCGGATATCGCGGCTGTCGAGCGATCGGCCGCGCAGCCTTCGCGGTCCGTTGATCAGGATTCGATGCGGATCGCAAAGGAACAGGTCCGCGCCCATCCCGGAAAGCTGGTCCAGCGCGAACAAACGCAGTTCGTAGAGCCAGTCATGGATCAATGTGGCGCCCGGGGCCTGGGTGGCGAGGACGGTCACCAGGCTGACCATGTCGCTCGGAAAACCGGGCCACAGTCCGGCGGTGACGCGATGGGCCGCACGCAGATCGCTCGGTAGCACTTCGAGTTCGTCGCCATTCATCCGGCAGTTCAAGCCAAACTGCCTGAGCACGGCTACCACCGGTTCGAGGTCGAGTTCCAAAGCACCCTGGATCAGGACGTGCCCGCGGGTCATGGCGCCCACCACCGCAAAGCTTCCCGCCTCCACAAAGTCGCCGGAGATTCGATGCGTGATGCCGTGAAGCTTCGTCGCACCGGTGATGCGCAGGGTTGGGGAGCCGATCCCCTTTACCTCCGCGCCCATCTTGGATAGAAAACGCGCGAGTTCGCCCACGTGCGGTTCGCAGGCCGCGTGCCGGATCTCGGTTGTGCCGCGCAAGAGCGCCGCCGCGAGCAGGGCCGTCTCGGTCGCGGTCACCGACGCTTCGAGCATGTAGAACGAAGCGGCCTGGAGGCCGTCTGGCGACTCAAAGCCCGAGGCCTCGCGCGGTCGAGCGCCCAACGCGGTGAGGACGGCGTGATGCTGGTTGAGATTCCTCCGCGAGGGAAAATCGCCGCCGGGGGCGCCGATAATGGCTTCGCCCTTCCGCGCGAGCAGCGGTCCAAGCAACAGAACCGAGCCCCGGAGTTTGGCCACGAGATCGGCGCGCGGCTCCGTCGACTTGATTTCCTCAGCCCGGATACGCAGGGCCGAGGACCCTTCCCAGGCCACCTGAGCCCCAAGCTGTCGGAGAAGGTCGGCCATGACCTCGACGTCGCGGATGCGGGGAACGTTTTCGAGAACGCACTCCTCCTCGGTGAGCAGGCAAGCCGCCATCACGGGCAGCGCGGCATTCTTGTTGCCGCCCACGCGTATCCGGCCGTTCAGCGGTTTTCCGCCATGCACCACCAGGGTTGTCATCCGTTCACTTTCCTCAATCCGGCGTAAAATCCCCAAACCGCACAATCTCTTCACGCAACCCGATTCCGAACGTCTCGTTGACTCGAAGGCGCGCCTCGTCGATCAGCCACAAAACGTCCTGCGCGGTAGCGCCGCCCTCATTCACGAAGAAGTTCGCGTGGACCTCGGAGATGCGCGCGCCGCCCCGGCGTTTCCCTTTTAATCCGACGCGATCGATGAGCGCGCCCGCGGAACAGGGCACGCCCTCAGGCAGCAGGGCTCTCTCAGCCTCGGGGTTCTGAAAAATACAGCCTGCGCTTGGAATGGCCAGAGGCTGCGTCGTTTTTCGGAAGGTCAATGATTCTTTCGCACTTTTCCGGAGAAGAGCAGGATCCTCCTGATGGACGTAAATCTCCACCCAAAGCAACGCTTCCCCGGTTTGCTGCAGCCGGCTGACGTCGTAACCAAAACCGAGGGTCTCGACCGGCTCGATCCTAACCACGCCGCGCGGGTCCAGCAGGCAGGCCCGCGTCACGACTTCGGACATCAGGCGGCCTTGGAAGTGGGCATTACCGAATACCGCCCCGCCCAGGGTTCCCGGGGTGCCTGCCCAAGCCTCGAAACCCCCGAGTCCGTGGCCGATACACCAGCGCACCAGGCCGTTTACGCTCACCCCGGCCTCGACTCGAACCGCATCGGGCGCCGGATGCGTGATCTGGCCGCCATGAAACCGCAGGAGGGCGCCGCGCACACCTCGATCGCTCACCAGAACGTTGGAGCCGCCGCCGAGGAATGTGACGCCGGTCCCCTCAAGGCGGAGGCGCGAACATTCCGCGACCGCCATCTCGGCGTTTGAGACATCCAGGACGAGATCGGCCGGACCACCGATCCTGAACGTCGTCAGTTCGGAAAGGGCGACATTCAGACGCGGCGCACTTCTTTCAGTCACGTCGCAAACTCACTTTCGGGTCAGGTCGATTCTATTCCTGAGCTCCCCCCCTCCGGCCCCAGCGCGAAATACTCCACATTGATGGCGGTTCGCAAGATTCTTCAGCGAGGTGGAGGTCGACATCCGCCCGGTCCAGGAGCCCTCGGTCTTCAACTAGCATGCGCGCTCAGACGGTTCTCCATTTTCCAGGAGGGATACCTTGCTGCTCACCATCGTTGGCCTCATCGTTTTTTTCGGCGTCGTCGTTCTGGTCGCGGCCGTGGGACGCCCGGATAGTTTCCGGCTGCAACGGTCGACAACCGTGAAGGCCCCTCCCGAGAAGGTCTTCGCCCTCATCAACGACTTCCACCTTTGGGCCAGCTGGTCACCGTGGGAAAAGCTCGACCCGATGCTCCAGCGCACCTACAGCGGCCCGGGAAGCGGGAAAGGCTCGGTCTACGAATGGGAAGGCAACCCTCAGGTCGGCAAAGGCCGGATGGAAATCCTGGAGGCCTCCGCTCCCTTGAGGATCCTCATCAAGCTCGATTTCCTGAAGCCCTTCAAAGCCCATAACAGCACTGAGTTCACGATCGGGGGCCAAGACAATTCGACGACGGTCACCTGGGCCATGTATGGCCCCCAGGCCTTTCCGGCGAAGGTGATGAGCCTCTTCATGAGCATGGACGGCATGGTCGGCAAGGACTTCGAGAAGGGCCTCGCCAGCCTGAAGGTCGTCGCAGAGAAATGAGCGAGGCCTCGGATGCGTCGAAGCCACGGAATCCCGGTAGGCTCCCGGCCCCGGCCTGCCGGAGCTCCACCTAACGTCAATCGAATTTCCTTCCCCCCGACGGACGTTACGGGCGCTACACTGCGTCCCAACCGGAGGCCCTGTGCGACCCATTCTTTCTATTCTTTTCCTCATGAGTTCCTCGGTGAGCTGGGCACAGTCCCCCACCCCATCTCCCACACCGGCGCCCCTCGACCGGCTCAAGGCCTCGATCGAACGCATCACGAAGAGTGTGAACGCGACCTGGGGCATCTACGTGAAATGCCTCGAAACGGGGGAGGAGATCGCGATCAACGCCGATCAGCAGATGGACACGATGAGCGTCATCAAGATCCCCCTGATGGCGGAAGTGTTCGAGCAGATCAAGGCCGGGAAATTCAAACTGACGGACAAGTACACGCTGACCGTCGAGGATGTCCGGCCCGGCACAGGCACGCTGCGCAGCATGGACCCGGGTGCTTTGATGACGGTGAAGGACCTCGTCACGTACATGAATATCGTTTCCGACAACACCGCGACCGACGTGATGTATCGGATGGTCGGGGGCCCGGAGATGGTCACCAAGAGAATGCAGGCCTATGGCCTCAAGGACACCAAGGCGCCCCATCCCGCCTCCACGTGGTTCGCGGATCTACGGGCGGCGGCGAGTGCTGAGGAGTTCCATCGTCAGGCGAAAACGCCTTTCGGTCTTTCAACCCCGCGCGAGATCGGGATCCTCCTCGAGCGCATGGAGAAGGGCACGCTGGTGGACGCGGATTCGTCGAAGCTCATGCTTCAGGTCCTGCGCGGCCAGCTCTATCGAACGCGAATCCCGCGATTCCTTTCCGGTTGGCGCATTCCCCACAAGACCGGCGACTTCCTTCCATATATCGGTAACGATGTCGGCGTTCTCGAGGCTTCCGGCCGAACCGTGGTGATCTCCATCTTCACTGCGAATCACTTCGGGTCCGGTGAAATGCTGGAAGAGGCGATCGGTCGAGTCGCCGAGCAGGTGGGCGCCTACTTCGCGTATCGGAACTGAACGCCGGCGTCAGCCAAGGAGGTTCGGGGCGGCCCCAGCCCGCGCGGACGCGGACACTAACGCGCCAGGGCCAAAGGGTCGATTCCGAGGCCCAGCGTGAACGACGCGCCCACCGCGCCGACCACCGCGGTGCGCCGCGACAGACCCGCGAGATCGCGAATGCGAAACACCGCTTCGATACCGGAACAGTGCGCGCCCAGCAGGTGGACGAGGCCGGCCTCGCGCAGTCTGGCTGCGGTCCAGGCGAGTTGCTCATCGGTCGCGGCGAAGAGGTGAAGTCCCCCGATCACGGCATGCACCGGCGCTGGTGCGATCGCCTTCCGGGCGAATTGGACGGTGTTGACGATCCCGGCATGGCCGCACCCCGTGATCACAACCAGCCCCTGCCCGCTCTCGATCACGACCGCCGAATCCTCGGACACCGTGTCGTCAATGAGACCCCCGGCGGCACGGACCTTCAGCGACCCGCTCCAGTTGCGCTCAGGATGAACCCGCGGCACCGGGCCGGTCAGCCACACACCCGGCATCAACTGCGTCGGCGCGTCATGCACGGTGAACGTGCCGCCCATTTCCTCATAGGCGGCTCTGACCGTCAGCAGACCGTTGGCGTCACGTCCGTCTGGCTGCCACCGAGGTTCGAAGATCCCAGCACCCACATGGACTCGTGACAGCGCCGCCGGGTTTCTCGTACGCAGTTCGCGGCGCAGGGTCAGCAGACCGCCCGTGTGGTCGGCGTGGTTGTGGGTAATCACCAGGTCCGTCACGTCCGAGAGATCGAGGCCCATCTCCGCAGCGTTTCTGAGGACAGTCTCCGCGCGGGCGCCCGTGTCGATGAGCAGCCGCCGCCCGTCCGCTTCGACGAGGGCCGCGAAACCCCATTCGCCAATGCCCGGCCCGCCCACGAGCATGGTCGACAAGACGGTGATCTTGAGCTTCTGAACCGCGCGCGGCGAGGCGGCGAGGACGCCTGCTCCTTGCGGGCCGATCGGATCAGGGGGCGAACACGCGGCCGAAGCGCCCTCGCAGGCCATCGTCGTGAAGACCTCGGCCTGGAGGAGCCAGCGACCATCGATCGTGCGCTGCCACTTCGCGGAGTAGACGCCTTTGGCCCGAGCGCGATTCCCCGCCGTCGTGTAACTCCCCATCCAGTCCCCGGTCTCTTCGGCAAGCCCCCAGGCCTCGTTGACCCGGATCTCGCGTGGCGCCCGCCGGTAGGCCACGGTCGGATCGGCCGCGAAACGGTTCGCCCACTTTTCGCGCTCGGCCTCGACACCGTGAGACTGATCGCTCCGGCCGCTGACGATGTGATACCCGGGCGCGAGCAGCTTCGCAATCGCATCCGGGTCGCGCCGAACGATGGCCGCGTTGAACTCCTCCCGGGCCGCGCGGATCACGGCGTCTTCGCCCGCAAGGGCAGCCACG
>JANLWV010000399.1:0-1560 GCA_031364765.1 Vicinamibacteria bacterium | reverse complement strand
GCAGTCGGCATCAGTCGCCGGATCCCTTCCGGAGTGACGGTCTCAGGGGCGGTGAAGGGCATGCCATCGATCTCGGTGGCCTCACAAAAAACCAGGCTGAAGACCGCGGTTCGTCCTTCCTCGCGCTCCAGGCTCGCTCGAAGGGCGGTTTCCACAAGCTCCTTGGTCTGCGCCTCGTCGGGCACCTGGGGCCGAAAGCGCTTGGTCCGAATGTACATGTATCGCCGGCGATCGGCTCGGACCGCCTCGACGATGTTTTGAAAAACGTCCTGAGGCCACTCGGCGACGAAGGAATTCACAGGGCGAACTTAGTCGATCGGCCCCGCCCGAGGTACCAAGCTCCGAGTGCGCCTAAGCGGCGGCGGTGGCGGCCTGTATCTGACCGAAGTGCCCCTTGTCGTGACCGATCATGATCTCAACGATGCGCTCGATGCTGATCTCACCGCGTTTGGGATGCATGCCCGTCCGCTTCCACTGAGTTGCGGGAAGCGCGCGGAGGAGGCGGAGGTTGTCGTCCCGAAGGCGGGCGAACTCCTTGAGCGCCGCCCCGAGGTCTTGAGAGTTGTAGCCGTTCTTGACCGCGATGGCGTCGACGTCCGGCATGAAGAACGCGGGCTGGTCGGAGAACGCTGCCTTGACCATGCGATCGGCCCACAAGCGCTCGATGTCCCGGAGGTGGCAGGCGACCTCGAGGGCTGACCACTTCTCGGGCGCCGGCTTCCGGCGAAGGACAGCATCATCCAGTTTCTTCGTGAGATCGCTGAGCTTCTTCGGTCCTCCTTCGAGGGCCTCGAAAGCAGCGACTCGTTTCTTGATGCCTTCGATCTGGCCGAGATGGGCCTCGTCGTTGCCGATCGACTGACGACGCAGCAGGTCCCCCATGGACAGCGGGCCCGCTGTTTCGTGGGTGCCCATGCGATCCCATTGCGCGGCCTTGACCGACTTCAGCAGTTTGAGACACTCCTTCCTGAGCTTGAGGAAGTCGCGCATGAGGTCGGGGAGCTTCATGCCGCGATAGTCGTCACGCAAAGCGATGAGGTCTCCATCGATATCGGGCAGCGTGGGATTGTCTTCGGTCAGAATCCGGCGATAGCGGGCGATGTAGGCGTCTCGTTCCATGTCGCGCATGTGGGCGACGATTTCGAGAATGGACCATTTGCCAGGGCCCGGGGTCCACAGAAGCAGCTTCTTCGGCACACCCTTGAGCGCGGCCCGAAGGCGGGCCGGGGTTTCGGCGACGATCTTCAATTGTGCGGCTCGGTCGAGGTCGGTCACTGTGGATACTCCGTTGTCGTTTGGGTGGTCAATAGCGCCAGCTGGTGACATCGGCGCCCGAAGGCGCGGTCTTGAGGATGCGTTCCACAATCTTCGGCGCGAACATCTGGTGGTAGCGCAGGCGCGAATAGGCGTTGGATCGAGTGTGGTCGCCATTCCAACAGTGCTCGGCGCGATCGCCATAGTCGATCTCCCCGCCAAACGGCGGGTTCGTGGTCTTCAAGAAAGCCTCGGTGAGATAGACCGCGTTGTTCAGGTAGTAGTTGTCCATGTCGCCGACGTAGA
>JANLWV010000397.1:0-6177 GCA_031364765.1 Vicinamibacteria bacterium | reverse complement strand
ATTGGAATGAGTTTGGATCCGCCCACGATGCAAGGCAGCAGGGTGCGCAGAAGCCGGTGATGAGCGCCGCACCTCAGTCCATCGGTCGCTATCAGGTCCGCCGCGAACTGGGGCGTGGGATGATGGGGGTCGTCTATCTCGCAAACGATCCCGACCTCGGGCGCGACATCGCCCTGAAGGTCATCCAGCTACCGGCCGGGGCGAACGAGGTGGTTCAGACCTCGTTTGAGCAGCGCTTCTTCTCGGAAGCCAAGAGCGCCGCGCGCCTGTCCCATCCCGGCATTGTGATCGTCCACGATGTCGGCCGCGACGCGGTCACGGGATCGCTTTACATGGCCCTTCAGCTCCTCCCCGGCCAAACCCTGGACCACCTTCTCAAGGAGAAGAACCGGCTCGACTGCGATGAGGCGCTCCGAATCATCAAGCAGGTGGCTGAGGCTCTTCAACACGCGCATTCCGAGGGCGTGGTGCACCGGGATATCAAGCCCGCGAACATCATGATCCTCCCTTCGGGCGAACCGAAGGTCATGGACTTCGGCATCGCCAAGATCGAGACATCGCGTCTAACCGCCACCGGCCAGTTCCTCGGCACACCCCTCTACATGTCTCCCGAACAGGCGATGGCGCGGCCGGTCGACGGGCGTTCCGATCTTTTCTCTCTTGGGTCGGTGCTCTACGAGATGCTGACCGGCGTTCCCGCCTTCGCCGGGGAAAGCGTCACCCAAATCCTGTTTCAACTGATGAGTCTCGAGCCCACCCCCCCCTCGAAGGTCGTCGCTACACTTCCGGGTTCGGTCGACAGGATTCTGAATCGCTGCCTCGCGAAAGACCTCGAGCGGCGATACAACGACGCCGCAACTCTGGCCCGCGACATCGGGGACATTCTTGAGGCCAGGAAGGCCGGAGGTCTCTCCCCATCGCCGCCTCCGGCGCGGTTCACCGGAACGGTCCGTTCGGGAACCGCCCCGGCGCCCACGCCGTCCGCTAACCAAGGCGCGGCGTTCGCTGACTGGTCGGCCGTGGCGACCCGGGCGCTTCCTGCTGCGGCCGGGCAGGTTCCGTGGCGCG
Organism: Vicinamibacteria bacterium; assembly: GCA_031364765.1. Lineage (GTDB taxonomy): Bacteria > Acidobacteriota > Vicinamibacteria > Fen-336 > JAGNNV01 > JAGNNV01. The sequence continues at coordinate 5,109 of JANLWV010000397.1, read as the reverse complement.
CCATCGCGGTCACCTCGGGCGTTTTCGCTCTCGGCGTCCTCGGGTGGCTGCTCACCCGCGGCAACGCGCCCCCGCCGGTCGCGCGGCTGGTCACCCAATCACCGACTCGAGCCGTACCTCCAGGGCCGGACGTCAGCGAGCCGTCACCGAACCCGCGGGAAATGGCGAGCTCGCCCGCCGCGGCCACCCCTGACCCAAACCGGCCCGCCCAACTCGTCATCGACTTTGAACACTCGTTGAAGAGCGGCGTTCTGCGCGTCTTTATTGACGACTTGCTGATCGTGGACCAGGCTTTCGGCGGACGCGTCACCCGGAAGGTCGTCGGGATTGAAATGCGACAGGGGCGTCTCACCCGGACCCTCGAAGTGGCCCCGGGGCGTCGTGATGTGCGCGTCGAGGTATCGTGGGACAACAGCGTGAAGACCGAACGGTCGCAAACCGTTTTCAATCCCGGCCGGAGGCTTCGGCTCAAGGCCAAGCTCGGAAGCATGGGCGGCCTGCGCAAGAACCTGTCGCTCGAGTGGAGCTGATGGACGAGGGCGGAGGCTAAAGTAGACTCGCGGGTCTCATTTCAATGATCCGACCTTACAAAGGCCAATGGCCGCGCCTCGGCGAAGGCGTCTACATCGACCCCTCGGCCCAGGTCATCGGGAATGTGACCCTCGGCGCCCATGCCAGCATCTGGCCTTGCGCGACCATCCGGGGAGATGTGCATTCCGTAACCATCGGCGCTTACTCGAACATTCAGGATAATTCCGTCGTCCACGTGATGGCGCCCGACTATCCGACCGCTCTCGGGCACCACGTGACCGTCGGACATTCGGTGACCCTGCATGGCTGCCTTATCGGGGACTATTGCCTGATCGGAATCGGGGCGATCGTCTTGAATGGGGCGAAGGTCGGCGCGGAAAGCATCGTGGCCGCGGGGACGCTGGTGCCGGAACGCATGGAGATTCCCCCGGGGGTTATGGTGATGGGAAGCCCGGCGAAGGTCCGGCGCCCGCTCACCGACGAAGAGAAGGCGGGACTGCGCGAATACGCGCAGCATTACTTCGGGTACAAGAACACGTACCTCGAAGAGCAGAACGCTCAGTAGAGCGCCAGGAGCCGGTTTGAAACGCACGCACTACTGCGGTTCGGTCGACGCCTCTCACGTCGGAAAGACGGTCACCCTCATGGGCTGGGCGGCCACCCGACGCGACCTCGGCGGAGTGGTGTTCATCGACCTGCGCGACCGTGAAGGCATTTGCCAGGTGGTGGCGCGTCCTGAAGTGTCGAAAACCGCGCATGATGTGGCCGACAAAGTGCGAGGCGAGTACGTCCTCGCCGTCACCGGGCGGGTGGACGCGCGTTCCGCCGATACGATGAATCCGAAGATCCAGACGGGCAGCGTCGAGATCACCGCGTCGGAAATCGTCATCCTCTCGGAGGCGAAGACTCCGCCTTTCGCCATTGAAGACGACATCAATACCGCCGAGGAGATCCGGCTCAAGTACCGCTACCTCGACCTGCGGCGGGGAAAGGTCCAGAAGTCGCTCATTCTTCGGCACAAGCTGGCCCTCGCCATTCGCACCTATCTCGACGAAGCGGGGTTTCTGGAGATCGAGACGCCCATTCTCACCGCCTCGACGCCCGAAGGCGCCCGTGACTATCTCGTCCCCTCGCGCGTGCATCACGGGTCGTTTTTCGCCTTGCCCCAGTCGCCCCAGATGTTCAAGCAACTGTGCATGGTGGGCGGCCTCGATCGGTACTTCCAGATCGCCCGTTGTTTCCGCGACGAGGATCTGCGCGCCGACCGCCAGCCTGAATTCACCCAGGTTGACATCGAGATGTCGTTTCCCCACGAGGAAGCGATCTTCGAGCTCATCGAGCCGCTCTATCAGAAGGCGCTCGCCCTCATCGGCGTAGAGGTTCCGCGACCGTTCCCAAGGCTCTCGCATGCCGATGCCATGGCCCGCTACGGCTCCGACAAGCCGGATGTCCGCTTCGGCATGGAAATCACCGACGTCACGGAGCAGATGCGGACGCTCGGGCTCGAGGGTTTCCCGGCGACCATCGAAGCGGGTGCGGTGGCCCGCGCGATTGTTCTGCCCGCCTCGGGCGGCGTTTCCGGCACCCGGCTCCGCAAGATCAACGAAGAGCTGTGGCTCCCCCGTATCGTGCCGGACAGCCGGTGCGCCAAACGGAACCTCTTCACCCTCAAGCACACCGACGACGCGATCTCGAACCTCGTGAAGAAGGGCGCGTCCGAAGAGGTCGCGCGAAAGATCTTCGAAAAAACGGGCGCCCAGAAAGACGACACCATCCTCGTAGGAGTCGACGCGGAAGGTCCGATCTCGATGGCCATGGGAATTCTGCGCATCGAAATGGGCAAGGAGCTGAAGCTCCTCATCGAGAATGAGAAGGTGTTCAAGTTCGTCTGGATCGTCGACTTCCCTCTTTTCGAATGGGATGCGGGCGAGAAGCGGTTCTACAGCGCCCATCACCCGTTCACCGCCCCGCTGCCGTCGGACGCGCCCCTGCTCGACACCGACCCCGGCAAGGCCCGCGCCAAGGCCTACGACATCGTTCTCAACGGCATGGAAGTGGGCGGCGGAAGTTATCGAATTCACAACTCGGCGACGCAGGCGAAAGTCTTCAGAATTCTCGGCCTCACTGACGAAGAGACCCGCGACCGTTTCGGCTTCTTCATCGACGCCTTGTCCTACGGCACCCCCCCGCATGGCGGCATCGCCCTCGGGCTCGATCGTCTGGCCATGCTTCTTAGCGGGGCCACGTCGCTCCGCGACGTCATCGCCTTCCCCAAGACCGCATCCGCCACCGACCTGATGTGCAACGCCCCGTCCAAGGTCAAGGAAGAACAAATGCGCGACCTTGGCATACTCTTATCCAAACGATGACCCGTGTTTCGTTGCCGGGACGGACGGACGAGCTCTTCGGAGTGAGGGACGAGAACCTTCGCGCGATCGAGGAGCTGCTCAAGGTTCGAATCAAGAATGATGGCGCCGATCTCGTCATCGAAGGGCCGGAAGCGGGCCAGCGTCAGGCCCATTCGGTGCTCACTCAGCTCACCTTGATGATGGCGTCGGGTTACGGCCTGGCCGGGGGCGATGTGCGCCTCGCCGCCACCCTTATCTCCGAGAACGAAGACGCCGACCTGAAAGACTTCCTCCTCAAGGCGGTCGTCCGCAGCGGCAAGAAGACCATCGTGCCGCGCAGCTTCAACCAGCGCCGGTACCTCGAACAGATCCTGGCCAGCGACATGGTCTTCGGCGTCGGTCCCGCGGGAACCGGCAAGACCTATCTCGCGGTCGCCCAGGCGATCTCCTATCTTCACTCGAAGGCGGTGGCCCGGATCATCCTGGCCCGGCCCGCGGTCGAGGCCGGAGAGAAGCTGGGCTTTCTGCCCGGCGACCTGCAGCAGAAGGTCGATCCGTACCTGCGTCCGCTGTACGACGCGCTCTACGACATGGTGGACTTCGAGAAGGTGGAGCGCCTGATCGCGCGCCACGTGATTGAGGTGGCGCCCATCGCCTTCATGCGCGGCCGAACCCTCTCCGACGCCTTTGTCATCATCGACGAAGCGCAGAACACGACCCCGGAGCAGATGAAGATGGTCCTCACCCGCATCGGCTTCGGATCGAAGGTCGTGGTCACCGGCGACATCACTCAGGTCGACCTGCCCCAGGGCCGCACCTCGGGTCTGGTCGACGCCATCAACGTCCTCTCCGGGGTCGAAGGGATCGGCTTCAGCTACTTCGACCAGCGGGACGTGGTCCGGCACAAGCTGGTCCAGAGCGTGATCAAGGCCTACGAAAGCCGCGGCCCTCAGAACGGTTCGTCGAGCGGGCCCATAAACGGCGGCAGCGCATGAGCCGCACCAAGGCCCGCCCGCCGAGTCGCCGGGCGACAAAACCGGAAGCTCCTGCATTCTCCGTGCTCATCGTGAATCGGCAGCGGCGGCACTCCGTTCGCGCCGAGAACATTCGAAGCCTTCTCCATCGGGCCGCCGTCTCGATGAACGTGACCGGCCAGCTGGCGGTGGTGTTCGCGGGCGACGCTCTCCTGCGACGGTTGAATCGCGACTACCGGTCCAAGGACCAGCCGACCGACGTCCTCTCCTTTGAAAGCCAGGGCGAGGACATGGGGCTGGGCGATGTGATCATCAGCGTCGAGACGGCCCGCGCGAACGCCATTCGGTTCTCCCGCACCCTCGACCGCGAACTCGAGATTCTGGCCCTCCACGGGTTCCTCCATGTCCTCGGCTTCGATCACGAGACCGATCGCGGTGAGATGGAGACCCTGGAGAAAGGGCTCCGTTCCCGTCTCCGGTCGCGCGACTCCGGGAGGATCACCGCATGACCATCCTGGGCCTTCTCGCCATCCTCTTCTCGATCGCCATGTCCATAACCCTCGCGACCATGGAAGCCGCCTTCTATCTGGTGAAGCGCCGGAACCTCCACAAGATCGCCGACGAGGACTCACCGGCGCTCGCGAAGCTCAGCCACTACTTCGAAGACCCGCCGGCCATGTTGATGCCCATCCACATCGGCACCTACACCGCCCATGTGGCCATGACCGTGCTGGTGACCGTGCTCCTGCTCGATCTCCTCCACCGCTGGGCCATGCTCGTGGCCCTGGTCAGCATGTTCATCTACCTCCTGATTTTCCGGCTTACCCTTCCCTACGCGATCGCCCGGCGCGGGCCCGAGCGCGTTCTGCTCACGATGATCCGGCCGTTCCACCGTTACGCCCGGCTTCTGCTGCCGCTGACCACGCTCCTGCGAAGGCGCGCCGCCGGTTCCGAGAATGGCGATGAGGATTCCAACGGCCACACCGGCGTTACCGGCGCTCCCGCCTCCCAGGCGGAGATTCCGGAGCCGCCCTTGCTGGCCGAGAACGAATCGCGGATCGTCGACTCTCTGGCCCGGTTCTCCAAGACCCAGGCCCGGGAGGTCATGACCCCAAGGCTTGACATCACCGCGCTGTCGACTTCGAGCACCGTCGCCGAAGCGCGGAAACTGTTCCGCGAATCGCAGTACTCGAGGCTCGTGGCCTACGCGGAGACCCTGGACGATATCGCCGGAGTGCTTCATGTCCGCGATCTGG
>JANLWV010000383.1:0-2136 GCA_031364765.1 Vicinamibacteria bacterium | reverse complement strand
CGAGGCCTGGTGCGCCACGCCATCTGCGTCTCGAATCGCATTCGCCCCGGACGGAAAAATTTTCATGAGCGTCGGCGTTCCAATCCGAGGGCGAGCCGGCACCGCACAACCAGAGGATTCACAAAATCCAGCCAGCCATGTCGGCAAAGTGCTCCGCCTCAATGACGATGGGAGTGCGCCGCCGGACAATCCGTTCTCCGGCCGGCCCGGGTACCGGCCCGAGGTCTATGCGCTGGGGATTCGGAATGTCCTCGGGCTGGTCGTTCATCCTCAGACCGGCGAGCTTTGGGAACACGAGAACGGCCCTATGGGGGGCGATGAAATCAACATCATCAAACCGGGTCACAATTACGGATGGCCGGTCGTTTCGTATGGGCGGGCGTACAGCGGCGACCTCACCGGCGATAGTTCCGGTCCGACGACGGAGCAGCATTCCGCGCCGGGCATGGACGAGCCGTTCATGATTTGGGTGCCATCGATCGCGATTTCCGGCATGGCGTTTTACACAGGCGACCAGTACAAGACTTGGAAAGGCAACATCTTCGTCGGCGGGCGGCGCGGCACACAGCTTCAACGCATCGTCTTGAACGCCAGGGGATTGCCCGTCGTTCGCGAGACAATGCTGTCCGAGCTCAAACAACGAATCGCCGAAGTCAGGCAAGGACCTGACGGCCTGCTGTATCTGCTCACCGATGAAACGGCAGGTGCCCTCTTGAAGATTGAGCCGGTACCGGCCGAACGACCCACTGCTGGGGGAGGACACAGATGAACGGTCGATTTCTCGTAGCGGCGTGCAGCGTCTTGGCGGTGGCCGTGTTGGCACCGGGACCCGCGGCGGGCCAGGGCCGGGCCTGGACGCCGCCCCGGACACCGGACGGCCAGCCGGACATACAGGGCACCTTCACGTTCAGCACGATCACGCCCCTGCAACGTCCCGCAGGGCTTGAAGGAAAGGAAACCCTGACCGCCGAGGAAGCGGCGGCCTTCGAAGCCTCGGAGAACAAGCGCCAGAACCGCGATCTGTTCGATCCGGAGAAGGGAGCGCCGAGCGCCGGGTACGCACCGAGGGCCCAGGGCGGCGTGTTGTCCTACAACGAGTTCTGGTACGAGCGTGGAAGCCAGCTCACCGACGACAAGCGCACGTCGCTCATCGTGGATCCGCCGGATGGAAGAATCCCCTTCACGGAGTCCGCGCGCCAGAAGAACGCGGAACGAACACAGAAGTCCAACTCGGGTTTTGCGGATTCCTACACCGACCGCAGCGTGGCGGACCGCTGCATCATGGGCTTCAACTCCGGGCCGCCGATGATCTCTGGCGCCTACAACAACAACATGCAGATTCTGCAGACTCCTGGATACGTCGCGATCGTCAACGAGATGGTCCACAACGCGCGCATCATCCCGACGGACGGACGTCCGCACGGCAAGATTCGCCAATGGGCGGGCGATTCCCGCGGCCGCTGGGAAGGCACCACGCTGGTGGTCGAGACCACCAACTTCCTCCGCGAAACGAGCCTGGTTGGTTCCACCGCGGACACCCAGTTGGTGGAGCGCTTCACGCGCGTCGATCCCGACACGATCAAGTACGAATTCACGGTCACGGATCCGACTTCGTACACGCGCCCGTGGAGCGTGATGATGCCCCTGCGGAGAACCGACGGCCTGCTGTTCGAGTACGCCTGCCATGAGGGGAACTACGGCCTGCTGGGCATCATGGCCGGGGCCCGCGCCAAGGATAAAGCGGACGCGGAACGGTCGAAGAAGTAATCGTTCCCGACGAGGGAGGCCTACCTCTTGGGAGTCCGTGCGGTTTCTTCGGCGGTCTTTTTGTCGGCGGCGCGAGCGCCTCTGAGGGTGTTCACCAGGCCGTAGTTCCCCTCGTGGCAGGCGTACTCGTAAAGGGGACCCTCAGTCTGCATCATCGGAATCTCCGCGCTCCAGGGCTTGGTCCATGTGGTCGAATCCTCGACTGTAAACTGATAGAGGATCCTGTCGGCGCTCACTCGCCTGAAGTGTTCGACGACATGCAAGGCGGCGCTGGATCCTTGGAACGCGGTCTTGTCGTTGAAATTGGTGGTGTCGACGACCAGGGTGTCACCCTCCCACCGACCGCGCGAGTTTCCGGCCCACTGGCGG
>JANLWV010000319.1:0-1988 GCA_031364765.1 Vicinamibacteria bacterium | reverse complement strand
GGCCTGACCGCGCAATACCTCCTCAAGCGAACGCAGCCGCAAGGCGGCCTGCAGCCTGGCGACTTCGTGCTGTTCCATGCGGCGGCCGGCGGCGTCGGGCTCATCGCGTGTCAGTGGGCAAAGGCGCTCGGGCTGCAGCTCATCGGCACCGCAGGGTCGGACGAGAAGTGCGCGCTGGCGCGTGAACACGGTGCCGGCTGGGTGATCAACTACAACAAGGAAGACTTCCTGCCCCGGGTGAAGGAGATCACGGGCGGCAAAGGGGTGAAGGTCGTGTACGACTCGGTGGGCAAAGACACCTGGGACCGTTCACTCGATTGCCTGCGGCCCTTTGGGCTGATGGCGAGCTTCGGAAATTCGTCAGGACCGCCCGCACCCTTCGCACCCGGCATCCTGGCCGCGAAGGGTTCCATCTACGTCACGCGTCAGACCCTCTTCGCACACATCGCCACGCGGGAGGCGAATCAGGAGATGGCGAACGACCTCTTCGATGTGGTGACGAGCGGAAAGGTGAAGATCCGCATCGATCAGAGGTTCGCGCTCAGGGACGTGCGGGAGGCGCACATCGCGCTCGAGGCACGGAAGACCACGGGGTGCACGATTCTCCTGCCGTAAGTCCGCCTGGTTGGGTTACCAGTAGCGGGGCCGGGCGCTGATGTGGGTCGCAGGCGACCGGGACGTGACGCGCGAGTCGCCGCAGTCCGTCTGTAACGTTTGCGCGTCCCGAGGCGAGTAAGGAGCCACACGATTCAGTCATTCCGGCGTTCCAGTGGCGACGCACGAAGCCGGTCCCGGCGCCGCGAGCCCACATCAGTGCCCGGCCCCGCGGGTTGCCACTACCAGGCCTGAGAGATCGCGTCAGATCGCGTCGGGGATTTCCTGGAAGCCCGAGCCGCCCGTCAGTTTGAGGAAGACGGGCGTCAGTTCCGCGTGGCCCTCGCCGGCCATCGACAGTACTTCGCCAACCGTGCCTTCGGCGATGATCTTTCCGTTGAGGATGATGCGCACGTAGTCGCACATCTCCTGGGCCACTTCGAGGGTGTGGGTGCTCATCAGGATGGAGACGCCCTTCTTCGCCATCAGACGGAAGATGTCCTTGATCAGGCGCGCGCCGCGCGGGTCGAGGCCGACCATCGGCTCATCGACCAGGACCGCCTTGGGGTGATGGAGGAAGGCCGAGCACATCACGACCCGCTGCTTCATGCCGTGCGAGAACGCTTCGATCAGTTCGTCCTTCCATCGCGTCAGCTCGAAGAGCTCGAGCAACTCGAGGGCGCGGGAGTCGAGCGTCGTCCCATCCATTCCGTAGAGCCCGCCGCAGAACTTCAGGAACTCGAAGGCGGTGAGTTTCTCGTAGATGAAGGGTCGATCCGGAACAAAGCCCAGGGCCGCTTTCGCTTTTTCAGGCTCCGTGGCGAGATCCGCGCCGTCGATGACGATCGTGCCGGACGTGGGCTTCAGGAGGCCGGCGATCATGCGGATCGTGGTGGTCTTCCCGGCGCCGTTCGGGCCAAGGAAACCGTGAATCTCTCCGGGCGGAACCACGATCGACACGCCGTTCACGGCGTCGAACGAACCGTATCGCTTGTGGATGTTCCTGACCGTGATCATGGAAAGTTGACGGGGTCTTGGCGAGCCGCCCGGTCAGCGTCGAAGCGGACGCTTCCAGCAGACGTCCCTGCTTTCGGGTGCTGGGAAGTCGAAGGCCAGGGCCGGCGTGTCTTTGCGGTCGGCCCCCACCAGGGCTGTGGTGTTGCTCTGAGACGGGCCATCCACCATTTCCAGAACCTTGATCTTCGCGCGACCGAGCAGAGGAAGGATCGCGGTCTGGCGATCGAAACCGCCGCGGACCAGCCGGACGTGGCTCACGTCCGCGGGGAACTGGTTGAGCGTCGGGTCGACGGGAATCCAGACGCCGGATTTGCCGTCCGATGGGGGCGTCGATCTGGCGTCGCCGACGAAGACCTCTGGCCACGCGTGATAGTAGA
>JANLWV010000292.1:0-3156 GCA_031364765.1 Vicinamibacteria bacterium | reverse complement strand
GCTACTCCGGTTTCATGGGGGCGCTGGGTTTGATCCTCGTTCCTCTGGGAGGCGTGGCCCTCGCGCAGTTCTTCCCGTTTCCGAAGCAGATCGAGCCACGTGAGTTGTACGAGGTGAACGGCCGATTCGCCAGACCCGGCTGGCCTGGCCTCGTTGCCTGGGCCGCGGGCGCCTTCGTCTACTGGCAATTCCAGACGACCGGCGCCACGCTGCCCGCGCTGATGGTCAGCTTCACTCTGTTCGCGGTATTGAGACGCAGAAACCGTGTTGCCTGAGCTCCGTCATTTCTTCTTCGTGTCCATCACCTTCTTGAAGTACGTCCAGCTCGTCTCGTTCGGGCGGTTGTCGTCGAGGTCGGGAGGCGTCTTGTAGATCGGGTAGTTCGCTTCGATTTCCTTCCGCGTCACCTCCGACAGTTTGTCGAAGCTGTCGATCTTCACGCCCGCTCCATGGAAGTAGAGCTCGCCCGGGCGACCGCCCATCTCCATCCAGGGCAGCCACGACGAGAGCCGCGTCCAGCCCACCTGCGCGTTCATCAGGGTGTCCTTGGTCGGGTCAAGCAGTTCCTCGTCGCGATAGTAGAAAAGAAACATCTCCGTCGCGTGATAGGTCCCGCCGACATAGTCCTGATAGTCGCCGCCGAGCGGGTTCCGGTAGAAGAGCGGCACCTCGATGATGGTCACGCCCAGGCCGTTCTTCGACACTCCCGCCCACTTCGCGGGCCCCCGCGGGGTCATCGGGAAGGAAGGGCCCTGGTTCACCGGATCATTCGAGACGTGCAGAACCTCCACTTCCTTCCCCGTCCAGGGATTCTTCCACTTGCGCAGAATCTCACCGGTCGCCGGATCTTCGTAGAAGACCACTTCACGAGACACCATCTTGTAGCCCTTTTGCCCGGTCTCGTCGGTCACCGTCTTGGTGGCGCGAATGTTCATGGCGTGCCAGGTGAAAAGAAGCCGGTCGCGCTCTCCGGGAACGCGCGAGTACGTCTTGCCCCAGAAGTCGAAGATCATGGGCTTGCCATCGATGGTCGACGACTGCATTTTCCGATTGGCGGTGACCACGTCTTCCGGCTTGGACAGATCCAGTTTCGGCGGTGGCGGTGGAGCGGCCGAACCCTTCTTCTTCTGAGCGGCCGGAGCGGAAGTCGACAGAACAAGAGCGGCGATGGCGAGCAGGGCTTTGGTTCGCATGAGGTTTGCCTTTCGAGTGTTTCGTTATGGGCGTCTGAACAGGGGCGCCGACGCTCCGGGGTTGGTCTCGATAATTATCGACTTGAGTTCGGTGTAGGCCTCGTAGCCCTGGGGGCCGCCCTCGCGGCCAAGGCCCGACTGACCGTAGCCCCCGAAGGGGACGTCGCCGCTGATCGCGCCGTAGGTGTTGATCCACATCATTCCGGTTCGGACGCGGCGCGCAACGCTCATAGCCTTGGAGATGTCGCGCGACCAGACTCCACCCCCGAGGCCGTATTTCGAATCGTTCGCGACCAGAATCGCCTCTTCGGCGTCGCGGACGCGGATCACCGTGGTCACCGGCCCAAACAGTTCCTCCTGCGCGGGGCCGCACGACGATGTGCCACCGAGAAGAACGGTCGGGCGGAAGAACGAGCCGGGGCGCAGGTCGTCGACCCGAGTTCCCCCGGCCCCGACCTTGAGGCCTTCCGCACGCGCGCGCGCCACGAAGTCGAGAACTCCGTCCACGGCGCGATCGTCGATCATGGCCCCGACCTCCGTCGCATCCTCGAATGGATCGCCCAGGACCAGGGAGCCGGCCAGCGCGCACAGCTCGGCCTCTACCCGATCGGCTACCGAGGCCTGAACGACCAGGCGCGACCCCGAGAAACATCGCTGGCCGGAGTTTCGGAACATCCCCGCCGCGGCGCCGCGGATGGCAAGGTCCAGGTCCGCGTCCTCAAGAACGATGTGGGCGGACTTTCCGCCGAGTTCCAGCAAGAGATTCTTGATCGTGGGGGCGGCCAGTCTCATAATGGCCGATCCGGCCGCGGTGCCGCCGGTCATAGAGATCATGTCAACCCGGTCGTCCCCGGCGAGTCGGGAGGCGACGCCGGCCCCGCCATGAAGCACGCTGAAAGCGCCTTCCGGCAGACCGGCCTCGTAGAGGATCCGCGCGAACTCGGTGGCGAGGAGCGGTGAACGCTCCGACGGCTTGAAGACCACCGAGTTCCCGGCGGCCAGGGCCGGCGCCCCTTTGAGCGACGCGAAGGGCAACGGCGCGTTGTAGGGGGTGAGTGCAACCACGACGCCTACGGGATCGCGAACAACCAGTTTCATCACCGAACCGTCCGGCGCGGGCGACGGCGTCGTTTCGGAAGCCGCGTATCTCGCGAAGGTCTTTAGGTTCCCGGCGGTAGCGAGAACATCGATCCTCGCCTCGGGGAGCGTCTTGCCATTGTCGAGCACGATCATCCGCGCCAGTTCTTCCGTGCGAGCGAACGCGATCGCCGCCGCCTTCTCGAGGACGGCGGCCCGCTCCCAACTCTTTCGCAGCCTCCAGTCACCCCGATCGAAAGTCTGTCGGGCGACCGTGAGAGCGTGGTCGCACTGGGCATCCGAGGCCTCGCGTAGGGTCACCAGTGTCTCGCCAGTGGCGGGGTATCGGACATCGAAGGGTGCTCCTTCCCCGACGGAGAAGCGTCCGGCCACGACATTCGTCTCGGGCTTGAAGGGCGATCCGCCTCGCTCCGCCATGCTCCGCACTCTCACAATAAAGACTCCTTTTGCCTCTGCTGTCCACGTTTCGCCGCAGAGACACACGCGTGGCAAATTGTCTTAACTTTAGTACACGTTCTTCGGGGGCTGATCAGCACACGGCCGGGATGAACGGGCCTGCGGAGTTCCTATACTCGTCCTTTCAAAGGACCGAGATTTCCATTGAACGCCTTTCTGGCCGTCATCGCACTGCTCATCGCACCCCTGCAGGCTCCCGCTCGTGCTCCTGCGCCGGAGATGATTCTCCACAACGCGCGGGTGTTCACCGCCGATCCGGCTCGCCCGTCGGCCGAGGCATTCGCCGTGCGGGGCGGACGTATCGTCGCCGTGGGCGCATCGCGCGATCTGCTCCAGAGCGCGGGACCAGCCACGCGGCTGACTGACCTTCAAGGCGCCTTCGTCTCTCCGGGCTTCGGGGACAGCCATC
>JANLWV010000280.1:0-1824 GCA_031364765.1 Vicinamibacteria bacterium | reverse complement strand
GCATTACATGGCGCCGGAACAACTGACGGGCGAAGGGGCGTCACTGCGCAGCGATGTATACGCGCTCGGTCTGGTGTTGCACGAGATGCTGACGGGGAAGCGCGTGTTCGAGGCGAAGTCCCTCAACGAGCTTCGGTCGCTCCATGCGGAGACGAAGCCGCCGAGCCTTTCCAGCGCGACAGATCTAGACCCCGCTTTCGAGCGGGTGCTCATGCGCTGCCTTTCGCGCGATCCCAGCGATCGTCCGGCCTCCGCGAGCGTGGTCCTCACTTCGCTGCCCGGAGGCGACCCGCTGCAGGCAGCACTCCTCGCAGGCGAAACGCCGTCGCCGGAGATGGTGGCGGCGGCGGCGAAGGTGGGGGACCTGCGACCGGCGGTTGCCTGGGCGTGCCTGATCGCCGGCCTGCTCGGACTGTTGTCGATTCCGATCCTGGGCGGACGCGTCAACTTGTTCCTGCGGATACCGTTGCCCAAGCCGCCCGAAACCCTCGCGGATCGGGGTAGGGACGTCCTGACCCGCCTGGGCTATCCCGAGGCTCCAGCCGATAGCACCTACGGCTTCACGCGGGATTCCACGTTTCTCGATCACGTCAGGAAGACCTTTCCAGCGGCAGCGCAGTGGGAGAAGCTGCGCACGACGAGACCCGGACCGGTCAGCTTCTTTTACCGGGAGAGCCCGAGCGTGCTCGTCTCGACGAGTTGGTTTCCGAGCGTCCCCTGGGCTCCGGCCCAGTTGGGCATCGTGTGGTCGAACGACCCCCCGCTGATCGTCCCGGGCATGACCCGGGTCTTCCTCGACCCTCTCGGCCGCCTGACGAGTTTTGAGGCCGTGCCACCGCTCTTCGATCCGAATCCCGGGCCCGGACCGGAACCCGATTGGGCAAAAGCCCTGGCGGAAGCCGGCTTCGACCCGAGCCTTCTCCGAACGTCCGGGTCGCACTGGGCCGCTCCCGTTGACTCCGATCGCCGCGCCGCGTGGGATGGGGCGTTCCCAGGCCAGCCGGACGTGACGTTTCACATTGAAGCTGCCGCGTACCGCGGACGGCTCGTGTATTTCAGAATCCGCGGGCCATGGGCGCTAGCGCCGCTTGCCGTCGTCCCCTCTCCCATGGCCCGGGTGGTCGAGGCCGGGTTGATAGTGTTCTGTCTCGCCATGGGCGCTCTCGCGGGGGTGTGGGCGCGGCGCAACCTGCGATTGGGACGCGGCGATAAGAAGGGCGCCATGCGGCTCGCGACCTTCATGTTTGCCAGCTGGACCCTCGCACAACTTTCCCTGGCCGACCACACCGCTTTGCCGTTCACCGAGTTCAGCCTGCTGGTGATGACCGCCGGCCAGAACCTGGTCGGGTTCGTTTTTGTCTGGATCTTCTACATGGCCCTGGAGCCTTTCGTGCGCCGTCGCTGGCCACAGGCACTCATCTCCTGGAATCGCCTCCTGGCCGGGCGCCTCCGTGACCCGCTGATCGGCCGCGATGTGCTGGTCGGCGCACTTGCGGGAATGGTCCTGGTGTTGGCGCTTCGGCTCGACCTGGCGAGCCTCCTTCTGGGACGCCTCCCGGCAATGACCGAGGACCTGGGCACGATGACGCCCTGGGGGGTGGCCTACGTTTTCTTCCTGGCCGCCGGGATGTGCATGTTCCTTTCCGTGGGGTTCCTGTTCATGCTCTGTCTCTTCCAGGCCGTGGTCCGCCACGTGTGGCTCGCACGTCTCCTGTTGTTCCTTTTCGTGTTCCCGTCCCAGAGCTTTGTGGAGGGAATTGTGGGAGGAGATGACCCGCTCGCCGCTTCCGTCAAAGGCGTGGTCCTCGCGGTGATCGTCATCTT
>JANLWV010000387.1:0-17388 GCA_031364765.1 Vicinamibacteria bacterium | reverse complement strand
AAAGCCGCCCTCGGAAGACTGGCTTGAGACGCAAGCGGTTGAGTTGTCCTGCTGCGCGCCGCACACGTGATACGGGATATGCGTCGTGGTGATCACATGGTAGAACTGCGAGGTTGGGTAATCCTGATCGGTCCAGGTCTCGCCACCGTTGACGGAGACGTTCGCGCCGCCGTCGTTGCTCTCGATCATGCGTTTCGGGTCATCGGAAGCGATCCACATATCGTGATTGTCGCCGTGCGGGGCCCGGATGGTGGTCCAGGTCTTTCCGCCATCGATCGACTTATTGAAACCCACGTTGAGGACATACACGGTGTCCTTCGCCTTCGGATCGGCGTAGACGCGTGTGTAGTAGAACGCGCGCTGACGCAGCTCGCGGCGATCGGTGACGAGCTTCCAGGTGGCGCCCGCGTCGTCGGACATGAAGAAACCGCCGTCTTCAGCCTCGATCTGCGCGTAGACACGATTCGAATCGGCCCCGGAGACGGAAATCCCCATCTTGCCGAGCACGCCTTTTGGTAAACCAGGGTGGCGCGAGATCTCGGTCCAGGTGTCGCCTCCATTGGTGGACTTGAAGATTCCGCTGCCCGGGCCACCCGACGACATCATGTGCGAGACGCGGAAGGCCTCCCACAAGGTCACGTAAAGCACGCTCGGATTGTTTGGGTCCATCGCAAGTTCAATGGCACCCGTCTTGTTGTCTCGGAACAGGACGCGCTCCCAATTGGCGCCGCCATCCTTCGAGCGGAACACACCACGTTCATCGTTGGGCCCCGCAGCGTGCCCCAGAACGGCAGCGTACACAAGATCGGGGATCGTGGGATGAATGCGGATCTTGGAAACAGTCTGGCTGTCCTTCAACCCGGAGTGTTTCCAGGTCTTCCCGCCATCCGTCGTCTTGTAGACGCCGTCGCCCTGGGCGATGTTGCCCCGAAGCTGCGCTTCGCCCATGCCGATGTAGACGATGTCGGGGTTGGAGGGGGCGATGGCCACCGCGCCCACCGAGGCGGAGGAAATCTGGCCGTCGGTGACCGGCCGCCAGGTGGTGCCGCTATCCGTCGTTTTCCAGAGGCCACCGCCGGTGGCGCCGAAGTAGTACTCGTTCGGTCGGGCCACGCTGCCCGCCGTGGCGATGGACCTTCCGCCCCGTTGAGGGCCGAGGCTGCGCCACTGGAGCGATCCGAAGGGGCCCGCCTGGGCGCCCGGGCGCCCGGCTGCGGGCGGCTGAGCGGTCAGGATGAGAGGGGTGAGCGCCAACGCGGCGGCGAGGGCCAAGAGTTTGGCGAGAGATCGGGGGGTTCTGGGATACATGTCGAGTAGCTCCTTGCGCGAAGACGGTTTCGGGATCGTCCCTTCAAAGGACATTCTATCGGGCCATCCGGCCGTTCCACGTTTCATCGGCGCAGCTTCTATCCTCAGAAATTCCATGAAACTTCTCGCCATTGAAAGCTCGTGCGACGAAACTGCGGCGGCGGTGGTGGAGGATGGCCGGCACATTCTTTCGAACGTCGTGTCGACGCAATTCGAAATCCACGCGAAGTGGGGCGGTGTCGTCCCGGAGCTCGCTTCGAGAAGACACCTCGAGTCCATCGGCCCGGTGGTCGACGAAGCGCTCAGGAACGCGAACACAGATGTGGCTTCTCTCGACGCCATCGCGGTGACGTACGGGCCGGGACTGGTGGGGTCGCTTCTGGTCGGCCTTGAGTTTGGGAAGGCCCTCGCCTGGGCGCACGGGAAACCATTGATCCCGGTCCACCACATCGCCGGCCACATCCACGCGCCCTTTCTGGCTTTTGATGAAATTCCGCTCCCGACCATCGCTCTCGTGGTCTCGGGCGGCCATACCAGCCTGTTCCTCATGAAGGAGCTTGGGGCGTACGAACTGCTCTCCCGTACCCGCGACGACGCGGCGGGCGAGGCCTACGACAAGGTCGCCAAACTGCTGGGCCTCGGCTACCCCGGGGGACCGATCATCGACAAGGTCGCCGCCAGCGGTCGTGATGACGCGGTCTTCTTCAAGATGGCGAAGATGACCGACGGGAAGCCGGACTTCTCTTTCTCGGGCCTCAAGACGGCGGTGCTTCATCACGTTAGAAAACACGGGATTCCGCCCTGCGCGTCGGCCGATGATGTTCCGGACAGCGTGCGGGATCTGCTGGCCTCGTTCCAGAAGGCCGTGGTCACGGCCCTTCTCCGCCGATTAAAAGAAGCGGTGGAGCGACACCGGCCGGCGAGTGTGATCCTGACCGGCGGTGTGGCTGCGAACTCCCGGCTCCGCAGGGACGCCCGGATGCTGATGGCCGGGATGTCCGTGCCGCTTTTTGTGCCGCCGTTGAACCTCACCACCGACAACGCAGCGATGATCGGCGCCGCCGGCACGGTCTCTTTCCGTCGCGGAATCGTGGCCGGCAACGACCTCGAAGCGGCGCCCTTTGCCCCCATCGGAGTGTGACCCGCGCGAAACTTCGCGCGGCAGCGCGCAGGATTCTGCGGGCGGGCCTGGCCGCCGTCGAGCCCGGGGGGCTGGTTCGCGCGCATCTCTCCGCGAACCGTCAAGGCATCCACGTCGACGGGCTCACCCTCAAAGGTCCAAAGCGTGTGTTTGTCGTTTCGGTGGGCAAAGCCGCGGTTTCCATGGCGCGCGCCGCTCACCGGATTCTGGGAGCACGGATCACCTCGGCCATTGTCATCGCTCCCCGGGCGGCGACGCGAATGCCGCGAACGGTGAGCCTCGTCTGCGGACACCCTATCCCGGACGCGGCCGGCATCCGCGCGGGCAAGCGTGTCATCCAGTTGCTGGAGAAGGCGGAGCGAGATGATCTCGTCCTGCTCTTTTTGTCCGGTGGAGCCTCCGCTCTGATGCCGGCCCCGGTTTACGGCGTCTCGTTAGTGGACAAGCAACGCGTGACCCGGCTCCTGCTCCGTCGCGGCGCCACCATCACCGAGATCAACGCGGTGCGAAAGCAGCTGTCGCGGCTCAAGGGCGGGGGCTTCGCGCGAATGGCGGCGCCGGCCCACGTCATCACCCTGGCCCTTTCAGATGTCTCGGGCGACGACATCGGCGCCATTGGTTCGGGCCCGACCGTGGCGGATCCGCGTGCGGGCGCCCTTGCCCGGCGCACCATCCGTTCTCTCTTGAAGAACACCGAGGTCCCGCCGGGAATTCGGCAGGCGCTCAAGCGGCCCGGAGTCAAGTCCGCCATCACAGGTCAGACGAAAACCATCCTGATCGGCAGTGGCCGGACGTTCGCAAAGGCGGCGGCAAGAAAGGCCAGGGAACTCGGCTTGCGAGCGCGCCTGCTTCCAGGCGCCCTGAGGGGCGAAGCCAGGCTCTGCGGCCCGGCCCTGGTCAGAAGGTTCAACAAGTCCCGTGGGCGAAGGCCCCTCTGTCTCATCGCTACCGGCGAAACCGTGGTGAAAGTGCTCGGCACGGGCGTGGGCGGCCGGAACCAGGAACTGGCGCTCTCGGCCATTCCCTCCCTGCAGCGTCTCCGCCATCCCGCGGTTCTGGCCACGTTCGCAACCGACGGAATGGACGGAAAGTCAGGGGCGAGCGGAGGTTTGGTCGATGACGGAACGGAATGTCGAGCCATCGCTAAGGGCGTTTCGGTTCAAACGGCGCTCGATCGGAATGACTCCACCAAGGCTCTCCGCCGCCTCGGCAGCCTCATCGTGACGGGACCCACCGGCACCAACGTGGCGGACATCACACTCATCCTGGGATAACCTGTCGGCTACCCACACCATGGCCGAAGATGATCCGCTGAATCCGGCCCCTGGCGAGAAAGAATCGTCTCCCGAGGAGGGCGACAATCGGAGTCGTCTTGCCGAGGCTCGCCTTGAGGCGGCCATGGCCGGCTACCATGCCCTGCAGAAGGAGAACGAAGCGCTGCTAGCTCAAATTGCTGCCCTCCACCAGAAGGAGCGGTCGGCAAGCCTGGACATCGGAGCCTCCCTGGAGCGGCAGAGAAAGGCGGCCGCGCGAGAACTGAAGAGTGAGCGGGAAACCATCTACACTCGATACATCGAGATACTGGACAACTTCGACCGGGCCTTCGACACCAGCGAAGCCCGCGGGGCCAGCCACAGCCTGATGGAAGGATTCATTCTCGTCCGCAATCAGGTGGTGCAGGTTCTGAGGGACGGCGGCTTTGATCGAGTGCGCACTTTGGGCCTGACTTATGACCCCAACACGAGCGAAGCGATTGAGGTGGAAGATGTCGAGGATCCGGCTCAGGACGGCATGGTGATCCGGGAACTCGTGCGTGGCTATCGTCTCGACGAACACATTGTCCGTGCGGCGCGCGTGGTCGTGGGTCGCTGTGCCACCCCACCTGTGCAGGACTCTGGCGAGACGCTACTGGTTCCCGAAGAGCAGAGCGGCCAGACGGGGGCCGTAGACACTCCCAAGGACGAGGAGAACTAGGACCCGCGCGCCCTCGAGTAGAGGCGCCCACCGTCGCTGCTCCAGAAGGGCGGAAAGCACGACGAGACTCAGGATGACCACAAGGGCCAAAGCCACGAAAGCCGTGGTCCCCAAAACAGGGGCCTTGCCGAGCGCTTGTGCGGTCAGGACGAGGAGAAGCACGAAGTTGATGAAGACGTAACGCGTCAGGGCCGCTGGAGTGGGGCGGGGGGCTTTTTCGTCTAAGCGTCGGCTGACGTCCGGAGGCGTGAGCGGTCCGCCCAACTCCCGAGGTCGCCACCCGGGCGCTTCGATGAAGGGCCTGAGACGATCCTGAAAATGGCGGGATCTTGTGGCCACCGAGAAAAGATCGGCCCAGCCGGCAAAGTTCGCCCACAGCGGATTGGCGCTTAAGAGCGGTTTCACCACGCCGTACAGAGGCTCGTCGGTCTCGGGTACGAACGTGCCAAACATCCGATCCCAGATGATGAAGACTCCGGCATGATTTCGGTCGATGTATCGCGGGTTGCGTCCGTGATGGACGCGATGGTGCGAGGGGGTGTTGAAGATCCACTCGATCGGACCCATCTTCCCGATCAGGCGGGTGTGGATCCAGAATTGATAGAGAGTGTTGAGCGCGGAGCAGGTGATGAAGGTGACCGGCGCAAACCCGACGACGGCGAGCGGCAGATAGAAGACCCAGGAGATGAAGCCCTGAAATGCGCCCTGGCGCAGGGCCACAGTCAAGTTGTATTCCTCCGACTGATGGTGCACGGAATGAGCCGCCCAGAAGGCTCCGATCTCATGGCTCATCCGGTGGAACCAGTAGTAGAAAAAATCGACGGCCAGGAAGCAGGCGCCGAAGACGATCCAGGAGTCTGGGGGCAGATCGAAAAACCGCGCCTTGGCGTAGAGCGCCAGATACGCCGCGAACAACGACGCTTTGACCAGAACGCCAAGCAACTGTTCGATCAACCCGCAACCGAGGTCGGTGAAGGAATCGGCGAAGGAGTAGACCCGGCGCTCCAGAACCCGCGCGGCCACCATCTCGATCCCGATCAGGATGAAGAAGAGAGGTATGGAGGCGACGATCAGCTGCATGGACGGGCGTCGGTCGGTCGGCGGCAGGCTCGGGGCGGGGGGATCAAGGTCGCGATGCTAAGCTGAGTTGTCGCTTTCCAAAAAAGATAGTCACCATGCCGCTTTACGAATACCGCTGTGAAAAGTGTGGCCGCTTCGAGACCCTTCAAAAGTTCTCGGAAGGTCCGCTTGCCGCCTGCCCCACGTGCGGGAAGTCCGTCGAACGATTGATATCGGCGCCGGCTTTCCAGTTCAAAGGCAGCGGGTTCTACGTGACCGACTACGCTCGAGCCGGCGAAAAAGGATCGGATTCCAAGGAGTCCGATTCCAAAGCTGCCGGTTCGAAAGAATCGGACTCGAAGTCGTCGGAAGCCGCGTCTGGTTCCTCTTCATCTTCGTCAAAGGAAGCGTCCACGCCACCGTCGGCTGACTCAAAGTCGTCGACGAAAACCCCTCCCAAAGAAAGCACTGCCCCGGCAGCGCCGGCCTTGGCGCCCGCTGCAACACCGAGCCAGTAGCATCCCAAAAGACGTTACCCACCTCTTCCGAGTATCCCGCCTCGACGCCACAGGGCCCCTTGAAGATCCCGAATGGATCCGAAAGGGGCCCCAGCTTTTGGCCCTTGTTCCGTTGGCGCTGCAGCCAAAATCCCGGCGGAAGCCGGGATCCACCGGCCACTATTCGCTGCCCCCCTTCTCGAAGCCCACAAGCCCGGGGGACCAAAGAGTGGACCGCGCGAGCTCGCTCTGTTCGTATCGATAGCGTCGGCGGATAGATGGCGGTGGATCCCGGCTTTCGCCGGGACACGCAGGGTGCTGAGGCTTTTCAGCGCCCTGCTAGTGCGCGCCCGCCCAGTTCCTCGCCACTTTCGCGTCCACGTCGAGCGGCACGAGGAGGGACATCGCCTCGGACATGGTCTGGCGGACAAGTTCGAGCGCCTCTTTCTGCTCCGCCTCCGGGGTCTCGAGCAGGAGTTCGTCGTGGATCTGGGAAATGAGGCGGGTCTTCAGTTTTCGGGCGCGAAGGGCGTGGTCGAGATCAACCATGGCCTTCTTGATGAGATCCGCCGCCGAACCCTGAACCCGCGTGTTCACCGCCTGGCGCTCGGATTCGAGTCGCGCGGGCACGTTCTTCGATTGAATGTCGGGCAGTCGACGCAGCCGGCCCATCATCGTCCTCACCATGCCCGTCCTCCGCGCCTCCTCGATCGAGGCGTCGATGAAACCGCGCACCTTCGGATACCGGTCGAAGTAGCCGCGAATGAAGGCATCCGCTTCCTTGCGCGAAATGCCAATGTCCCGCGCCAGAGTAAAGGCGGTTTTGCCATAGAGCAGGGCGTAGTTCACCATCTTTGATCTCCGGCGCTGTTCGTCCTTCGGCAGCGTGGTGAAGGCCCCGAAGATCTCCGCAGACGTGCGATCGTGAACGTCCTCGCCCCGGCGAAACGTTTCGATCAGGATCGGATCTTCCGAGAGGTGGGCAAGGATCCGAAGCTCGATCTGCGAGTAGTCCGCGGAGAGCAGCAGGTGTCCGGGCGGGGCAATGAACGCTTCGCGAACGCGCCGCCCGAGAGCGGTTCTGATGGGAATGTTCTGGAGATTTGGGTCGGTCGCCGAAAGGCGTCCGGTGGCCGCGATGTTCTGCCGGAACGACGCGTGAATGCGGCCCGTGCGCTGGTTGATCATCTCCGGCAGGGCGTCCACATAGGTCGAGCGCAGCTTGGTGATTCCCCGGTACTCGAGAATCAGCCTCGGGAGCTCGTGTTCCTTGGCCAGGTCCTCCAGGACGTCGTCCGCGGTGGAGAGAGACTTTGTTTTCTCGGTCTTTCGGCCCGACTCGAGCCCCATCTCCTCGAAGAGGATCTGGCGGATCTGCACCGGCGAGAGGATGTTGAACGTCTTCCCGGCGAGGGCATAAATTCGCTGAGCCAGCTGGTCGATCTCGGGCCCGATCTCATCCGAAAGAGCCTTCAGCGCATTCCGGTCCACCAGAACGCCGGCTCGCTCCATCTCAGCCAGGATGGACGCGAGCGGCATTTCGAGGTCGAGAAACAGGTCCATCAAGCCGTCGGCTTCAAGGCGGGCCCGCAGTTTCGGGGCCAGTCGGACCAGAACCATGGCCTCACGGGAATGGCGTTCGGCGTCCTGGTCCTGAAGAAGGGACACCTGCGTGCCCTCTTCATTTGGAAGGTCCGCATTTTCCGGAAGACCGATCTCTTCGACGGCAATCTCGCGAACACTCGACCCGCGCCTTCCGGGAGAGAGGACGTAGGCGGCAAGCGTTGCGTCGAGGACGCGACCGCCGAGCTTGATTCCTGCCTCGCCCAGGACCACGAAGTCGCGACGCGAACAGGTCGTCCATTTTTCGACTCCGGGATCCTCGAGAACGCTTCGCACGTTTCTGGGCAGGCCCGAAGAAACGGCCAGAAAAGCCGCGTCATCCCCAGCGGCGAGAGCGATGCCGCGTATCTGCGCGTCCATCGGCCGAGCGGGCGTCATGGACAGAGAAAGAGCCACCGCTCCCTCGTCGCGCGCCGCGCCAATCACGCCATCCATCGCCGCGGCCTCGGCGGCGAGGCGGTGGGAAAACGAGAACGCCGTCGCCTCGGGCGCCACATCGCGGGCGAAGCCTGAAAACTCGAGCTCCTTGTAGAACTGGTAGGCCGCTTCACGATTGGGCTTGACCACCAGGCTCGCTTCGGGGTCGAACGAGACCGGAACCTGGTCGTCCAGGGTCACCAACTCGCGCGAGAGGCGCGCCTTGTCGGCGTGGTTGACCAGACCATCGCGGTAGGCCGCCTTCCTGACTTCGCTCACCCGCGCCAGAAGCTCATCGAGCGAACCGAACTGGTGAATCAGATCGCGGGCGCCTTTGTCGCCGATGCCGGGGACGCCGGGGACGTTGTCCACCGCGTCGCCCACCAGAGCCAGCAGGTCGATCACGCGCTCGGGCGGCACGCCCATTTTCTCGATCACACCCTCCCGGTCGTATCGCTTCTCCGGCTTGCCATCCCGACCCGGGGACAAAATGCTCACCCGGTCCGACACCAGTTGAAGCATGTCCTTGTCGCTGGTAATGATCACGACATCGAAGTCGCGCTCGAGGGCCTGGCGGGTGAGGGTGGCGATGACGTCATAGGCCTCGTACCCGAGCGCGGTGACCACCGGAAGCCGGAGCGCTTCACAGGCCCGATCGATGAAGGGGAGCTGGGAGGCGAGATCATCGTCCATCTTCGGACGATTCGCCTTGTAGTCGGCGAAGGCCTCTTGTCTCGAGGTGCTGCCCGAGACATCGAATGTCACCACGAAGTGCGTCGGCTGCTCAATCCCCATCAGAGCGCGGATGGTGTTGATGAAACCGTACACCGCGCCCGTCGGTTGTCCGGCCCGGGTGGCGAGGCCTCGCACCGCGAAGAACGATCGGTGGACGAGACCCGTACCGTCGACGATATGAAGGATGGGGCGTGCGGTCACCGGCGGAATTGTAGTTCGCCGCGAAGATCCCTTCTTTAAGAATGAAAAAGGGGAGCCGCTTGGCTCCCCTTCTGCTTCGAACGAACGTGGTCGACTACTGGAGCCGATCCATCTTGGCCACGAGTTGCTTGATCAGATCCGAGGTGCAGGCTTCCTGCGCATCGCCGAGACCGCTCTGGCGCCATTCTTCGGAATTGGTGCCGATGCCCGTGCCGCCCTTGCTGAAGTCGAACCCGCCGCCCTTGCTCGATTCGCCGGCGCCCTTGCCAGAGATCATGATCTCGCCCGTGGTCATATCGATGACCCGGCCGGTGATTCGCACTTCGCTCTTCGCCTTCTTCCCTCCAAGCCCGATCCCCTTCACGCGCAGTCCGCCGCCGCGCGATTCGGTCGAGAACTTGGTGATGGAGCCGACGAGGATGTACTTGACGCCCAGAACCTTCCCGATCTTGGCCATGGTCTGGGCCGATGGATCGGCGCGGCCGGAGGCGGCAAAGTCCTGCTCGCCCAGGATGGTCGCGAGCTTCTTGCGTTCGATGACGCGGAACGAACCGTCTTCCACCAGAGCGTCGACCAGTTGATCGGCGATGCCCTTGCCGATGTCGTACTGGCCCCACCAGTTGTCGACCGTGCCGTATTCGAAATCGAGGACCGCGATCTGCGGCCGGGCGTTCTTCTGTGCGAAAACGGGGCCGGAGAGCGTAAGGGTGAAGGCGGCGGCGAGTGCCACAAGACCCGAGCGTCGTTTCATTTGAAATCCTCCTTGTAGGACGGCGTTGATCCTAGCAAGAGTGGGAAGGCTTGGGCAAAGAAAGTCACTTCATGCGGGCGAGATCGGCCTCGGCAGCGATGAATCCGAACGCGGCCCACTGTGAGCCGGCGACGACTCGGCGAAAGATGGCCTTCGCTCGTTCGGTGTCGCCGTTCACCAGGTAGAAGTTGCCGACTCCATAACCCTGGGTCGCGATCTGAAGCGGGTCCTGCTCGTCGCTGCCCATGATGTCTTCCGGCTTGCGCAGTCCTTTGTACATGAGTAGTCGCTGGTAGTAGCCGGCGTTGTCAAGGACATTCATGCCCTCCTTGATCGGTTCGAGGACTTTCTGCGCTTCCTCCTTCTGCCCCAGCCGGCGCAAGGTCATGTAGAGCCAGTCGGAGGTTGCGACGAGCGAGTCGTCGTTGTCGGTGGAGTACTTCATGCACTCGCGATAGGCGGTGAGGGCCTTGGCGAAGTCGCCCCTCAAATAGTGCGCGAGACCAAGGTGGTAGTAGATGTTGAACTTCAGGGTCGCGGAGGGTGAGGGGCGGCGTCCGACCGCGCCATCCGGCTCGCCCTCGTTCGGCTTGCCCGCCAAAAGTTTCGCCGCTTTCTCAAAGTCGATGATCGCCTTGTCGAACTGGCGGGTCGTGATGTAGCGGTGGGCGCGATGGCGCAGCAGCCGCGCATCATTCGGGAACCTGCCGATTCCGCGCGAGAAGACATCGATGGCCTCTCGATATCGGGACAGGTAGGCAAGTCGGCGGCCCATCCAGATCATGTTCTGGGCGTCGTCGGGGTTCTTCAGGAAGTCCGCGGTGGCGGAAGCGAGGTTGTCGTCGAGGCGTTTCTTCGCGTCCGCGGCGAGCTCGAGAGGAAAGAACGGCCTTCCATCGAGGCCCTTCGCTTCCGGGATCTTTGCCGCGGCGGCGGCCGCCACTTTCTCGGGACGAAGATAGGTGTCGTACCACTTCACGTATCGCTCGTAGCGATCCTTCTGATAGCTCGGCGTCCTGATGCCGTGGTTCTGGCCGGGATAGATGACCAGTTCGGTGGGAGTGCCCTGTCGCCGCACCGCCTGGTACATCTGCTCGGTATTGAGCAGGGGCACGTTCATATCGTCCTCGCCGCAGAGAAAGAGCGTCGGCGTCTTGATCTGATCGGCCCTCATGAACGGGCCAGAGAGTTTCAGATACGCTTCCGCGTTCTTCCAGGGCAGGCCGAGTTCAGCCTCGTATTCGTATTGGTAGTGGTCGGTGCCGTAGCCGGCGATGATGTTGGAGATCGAGGCCCCGGAGGTCGCCGCCTTGAATCGTGTGGTCTTGGCGATCACGTAGTTGGTCAGAATGCCCCCGTAGCTCCAGCCGCCGACGCCGAGGCGGTCGGGGTCGGCGACACCGATCGAAACCGCGTGATCGACCACGGCCATGACGTCGTCAAAGTCGGGCTCGCCCCACTTCGCGAACAGCGCGTAGCTGAAGTCGCGCCCATAGCCCGTCGAACCACGGGGATTGGCGGCTACCACCGCGTAGCCCTGAGCCGCGAAGATCTGCCACTCAAAACTGAACGCGGTCGAGTATTGCGACGCCGGACCGCCGTGGATGCGAAGAATGGTCGGCGCTTTCACCCCGGTTTTGCCATCCAAGGGACGGGTCAGGAAACCGTCAATCATGGCTCCATCCTTGCTCTTCGCCTTGATTCGCTCGACGCCCGCGAGCCTGATGTCCTTGAGGAGCGCGTCGTTGGTCCTAGTGAGCCGGCGCACTGCGGAGCCATCGAGAACCGAGATCTCGGACGGCTGCGTCGGCTGGCTCTCCAGGAAAGCGATGCGGCCGTTCTGCGTATCGAACGACTGGACATCGCGCTCGCCCGAAACGATGCGTTCGACGGCGCCGCCGTCCACCGCGACACGCGCAAGGTGGCTGTTCCCTCCGTCTTCGAGGGTGAAAAGCACAGCGCGCCCGTCGCCGGTAAACATCGGGCCGCCCACGTTTCGGTCAAGAGCCCGGGTGAGCGCCTTCACGGCGCCCGTCGCGACATTCACGGTCGAGACGTGGTTCGCGCCGTACCACATGTCGGCCACGGCGCCTCCGGCTACGTAAACGATGGTTTTCCCGTCCGGCGACCAGGACGGACGCTCGTCCTCGCTCGGGTTCGTGGTGACGGTCTTGGGTGTTTCGCCCGCCATAGGCGCAATCAGAAAGATGTTCGAGTCACGGTTCGTGTCGGGTTCGCCGCTGCGGTTGCTAACAAAGGCGATGGTCCTGCCGTCAGGCGACCACGCCGGTTGTTCGTCGTCGTGAGGTCCCGAAGTGATCTGAACCGAAGTCTTTTTCTCCACTTCGAAAACGTGAAGGTGCGAACGGAGATCTCTCAGATAACCCTCACCATCCCGCTTGAACTGGATACGTTTCGTGACAATCGGTTTGGCGGTCTTCTTGTCATCGCCCTTCGATTCGGCTGGGGGTTCATCGGGGTCAGGATCCGAAGCGACGAGAACCAGGCGCTTCGAGTCCGGCGACCAGGCAAATGAAGCCACGCCTGCCTTCATGTCCGTGAGCCGGCTAGCCTCGCCGCCTCCGCGGGGAAGCAAAAAGACCTGGTTCTTGTCGCCTTCGCGACCCGACAGGAAAGCAATCCACTTTCCATCCGGCGAGAACTTCGGGCTCGTCTCCGCCTTGGGCGACGTGGTGAGCCGTACCGCGTCTCCACCCGCGGTCGGAATCAAATAGATGTCCGCGTCGGAGGTGTCCTTCTTCAGATCCATCGATCGCACGGTGTAGGCGACGTGGCCGCCGTCGGGTGAAAGGACCGGCCCGCTCACCGACTTGAGGGCGAAGAGATCGTCCACGGTGAGCGGCCTCGGATCCGCCGCGTGCGAGACCGGCGCGTGGAGAAAGAGAATGAGAGTGAGAGTGAGAGCGGTACCGACGGGGACGAGTCGCATGGGGCAGGATCCTTTCAAGGAGAAGAGGCGACGCGAATCGTACTCGGGGTCACGGGGGATTGGGCGCGCAGTCTCCGAAGGACTGGTCTGAAGCCCGTGTCTATACTGTTTTGATGTCCACGATTGTCGTCGCCGGTTCGTCCTCCCGGGCCGGAAAAACGGCTCTTGCCGAGACGGTCCTGCGGGGTTTGGGAAGCCGCGCCGCCGCGGTGAAGTTCACGACCACGGACGACGTCTTTGAGAAGTGCCCGCGCGGCACGACCTGCATCGTGTGCGACATCGACGTGCCGTTCAAGGTGGTGCGCGATGACGCGACGCTCAACGAGAAAGGCACCGACACCGCGCGGCTGAAGGACGCGACCAGGGGACGCGTCTTATGGACGATCTCGCGAAAGTCGGTAGCACGTCAGGCCTGGAAGACTACGGTGCAACTCCTGGATCAAGCCCGGGTCGACGCGAAGACGGCGGAGGCCGATCACGGACTCGTCATCGAAGGTTCCACCATCGCTTCGCTCTGCGCTCCCGACTTCACCTTCTTCGTGGTCCATCCGTTCCTGAGCCCGGAGCGCTGGAAGGACGGCACGCGCGAACTGATCGGCCGCGCGGACTGCGTGGTCATCAACCGGCAAGCGGCCGAGAAGCGGGAACCCCACACCGAGGTGATGGCGGCGATACGCGAGGCGCACCCTTATGATCTGCGCGTCGCCGACGTCCTTTCGCCGCTCGACACCTGGGCCGGCGACCTCCTGGAGCGCATTCGGAACGCCGGCCCTGGGCGCTCCGCCCGGAGCGAAGCCGAAGGGAAGTCGAAGGGCGGCTTTGATCCGAAAGAGAACTCCATTTCATGAAGATTCGCATTGCCCACAGCCCCGACAGCGACGACGCCTTCATGTTCTACGGCCTGGCCAAGGGCAAGGTGGTCCCGAGCGGGCTCGAGGTTTCGCACGTTCTGAAGGACATCGAGAGCCTGAACCGAGAGGCGCTCGATGGGGCTTATGAAGTCACCGCCTGCTCGTTTCACGCGTATCCGTACATCGCGGACAAGTACGCCCTGATGCCGTGTGGCGGAAGCATCGGAGACGGTTACGGCCCCATTCTGGTGGCGCGCAATGACTCGAAGATCGTGGGCGGTCCGGGTGCTAAGGATCTGGGTCGCGTCGCGATTCCTGGCACGATGACGTCGGCCTACCTCGCCCTTCGCCTCTACGCGGCCGACCTCGACGCGTATGTCGTCCCTTTCGACAAGATCCTCGATGAGGTGCGCGAGGGCCGCGCCGACACCGGCCTGGTGATTCACGAAGGCCAGCTCACCTATGGCGGCGAAGGACTCCGGAAGGTAGTCGATCTCGGCGAATGGTGGCTCGAAGACACGGGCCTCCCCCTACCGCTCGGCGGCAACGCGGTGCGGCGCGACCTCGGTCCCGACATGATGAAGCAGCTGACCCGACTGGTGCGAGAGACGGTCAAGTACTCGCTCGCCCACCGGGAGGCGGCGCTCGAATACGCGATGACGTTTGCGCGCGGCATGGAAACCCGAATCGCCGATCGTTTTGTGGGGATGTGGGTCAACGACCTCACCATCGAATCCGGCGAGCGCGGACGCGAGGCGGTGAGGGTTTTCCTGCGCCGTGGCCGCGAAGCCGGGATCATCACCAAGGATTTCACTCTCGACTTTGTGGAGGCTTGATCACCATGACCCTTCGCGCTACACCTTTCGCCCTCCCGCAAACCAACCTCCTGACCCCTGATGGCTCCGTCACCTCGTCGCGGGCTCTCCATGCGGGAGGCGCGACGCTCGTGATGATCGGCCACAAGGACTGCAAGACCACGAGGGAGACGCTCCCGTTCATCGACCGGATTCACAAGGACGGCGGTCGAGCGGTGGCCATGATGCAGGACTCACCGGCGGACGCCGCCGCCGCCTTCGCAAAGCTTGGTCTCACCCTGCCGTTCTTTTCAGAGGCGAATCCGTTTCCGCTCTCGACCGCCATCGGCATCGCGACCGTGCCCACGTTGCTCTTCGTCGAAGCCGATGGAAAGGTCGTCCTGGCGTCCGAAGCGTTTCGCCGGCCGGACATCGAAGCTTTCGCCGAACGCCTCGGGGCCAAGAAGCCGGTCATCGCCAACGACACCATGCCCGGCTTCAAGCCAGGATGAATGCCGCGCGAACCCTCGGTCTGAGGGAATAGGTGAAGTCCTGCGTGGTATCGGACAACCCTTTTGGCTCTTTCACCGAAACTCAGCCTGCCCCCTTCCCGCGAGATAATCCCCCGGGTGAGCGACATCCTCGAGATCTTCAAATGCCAGGGCGCGTTGCTCGAAGGCCATTTCCTTCTTTCCTCCGGCCTTCACTCTGCGCAGTACCTGCAGTGCGCGCGCGTGCTGATGGTCCCGCGGATCGCATCTGATCTTGGCTCGCGGCTCGCCGCCCGGCTGAAGGGTGCCGGGGTCACTCCGGATGTGGTGGTCGCGCCGGCCATGGGAGGCGTCGTCATCGGTCACGAAGTCGCGCGTGGTTTTGGCTGCCGCTCGCTCTTCACCGAACGCGAAGGCGCCACTATGACGCTCCGACGGGGCTTCACGCTCGAACCGGGTGAGACCGTCGTCGTTGTCGAAGATGTCGTGACCACCGGCAAATCAACGGGTGAGGTGATGGCGGTGGTCGATGCGGCGGGTGCTCGGCTGGTCGGCGTTGCGTCTCTCGTCGACCGAAGCTCCGGCAAGGCTGGCTTCGAAGTCCCGTTCGAGACTCTCCTCCGGATCGCCGTCGAGACGTGGAGCGCGGCGGCATGCCCCCTGTGCGCCGCCGGTTCAGAAGCGATCAAGCCCGGATCGCGGCCAACATAAATCTGGGGGGCCGCACACCCAAACGGATTTCATGCTCAGCCCCCCACCAACGAGCGCAGCGACTTTGCCCTGGCGGGGTCTGCCCGGCAGAGCCCGACCAGAAAACCCCCTCGCTGCGGCGGGAGTGACAAACGAGCGCAGCGACTTTGCGGTGAAGGACTCGCGAAGCGAGGCATTCACAAATCCCGCCTCCGCTCTCTCTTCCGAAAGACCAACGAATTGACCGGGTACAACCAACGGGTCACGCTGTCCTACGATGGCTCGGAGTTCGCAGGCTTTCAGGCCCAGGACAAGGCGCGGGCGCGTACCGTCCAGGATGAGGTTGAGGCAGCGCTCCAGAGGATTCATCAGGGTGTGTTCGCGCGCATCGAGGGGGCGGGGCGGACCGATCAAGGGGTTCACGCTCTCGGGCAGGTGATCTCTTTTCGGTCCCCGCGAGAGTGGCCGGACAACGAACTCGCCCGCGCTCTCAATTCCGTGCTGCCGCGTGACATCCGCGCGATGAATTCGGCGACCGAGGATGCTTCCTTCCATGCCCGACGTTCGGCGCTCTCGAAGCACTATCGTTACCTCCTCGACGTTTGCGAGACGCAGCATGCGACGCGGCGGAAGTACGCGGGACACACGGCGTTCAGCCTGGATCGCGCGGTTGTCGCTGAAGTCGCTGCACTCTTCCTGGGCGCCAAAGACTTCGCTTCTCTTCAGAACACTGGTAGTCCGGTAAAGACAACAACTCGAACCGTGACGCGGTCAGAAGTTCACTGGGAAGAGGCGACGCTGTTCTTCGACGTGGAGGCGGATGGATTCCTGCGTCGGATGGTCCGCTCCATGGTTGGAGGCTTCATCGCCGCGGGCCGTGGAGCCGCGACGGTGGATCAGCTGGCCGCAGCCCTCGAAAGCCGCCACCGAAGCGGATGGCCCGCGCCCGCCGGCCCGGAGGGTTTGTACCTCGTGTCGGTCCGATACAAGAGCGGGGCGGAAGCCGTCTACGAGACGTAGTCGCGTGGTGTCGCAGAAAAAGCGGCGTCTCCCTGTCATGAATGCGATTATGGCCGACTCGGCCGTCCTTCCAACCAGCCGAATCATTCGCTATAATTTCGCCTCCCGTCGCTCCTTCTCTCCCGAGGGCTTTTTGGAACCAGACTCGATCGTCATTACTGGCGCACGCCAGCACAATCTCAAGAACGTCTCCCTGTCGATTCCCAAAAAGAAGCTTGTGGTGTTCACGGGACCGTCCGGGTCGGGCAAGTCGTCCCTGGCGTTCGATACGCTCTACGCGGAAGGCCAGCGTCGATACATCGAAAGCCTGAACGCGTACGCGCGGCAGTTCCTGGGCCAGAGGGACAAGCCGCTCTACGACTCCATCCGCGGTCTTGCGCCGACGATTTCCATTGAGCAGAAGGCTGCTTCCGCGAACCCTCGATCGACGGTAGGCACGGTGACCGAGATTCACGATTACCTCCGCGTTCTCTTCGCGCGCGTCGGTCATCTCTCCTGCCCGAAGTGCGGACGTGACGTGAAGCCGCAGTCGTCGCAGCAGATCGTGGCCGAACTCGCCTCGCTCAAGGAGGGCAAGAAGTTTCTCGTACTCGCCCCTCTCGTCGACGGACGCAAGGGCGAACACCAGGATGTCTTTGAGACCATCCGACGAACCGGTTTCACGCGGGCGCGCGTGGACGGCGTGGTGATCGCCCTGGAGGACGACATTCGCCTCGACAAGAAGCGAAAGCACACGATCGAAGCCGTGGTCGACCGGCTGATTGCCAAGCCCGACCTGGATCGAACCCGACTGGCCGACTCGGTCGAACAGTCTTTGAAGCTCGGAAAAGGAGTGGTGATCGTGGCCGTGGAGGGCGAGCCTGATCGGGTGATGTCGCAGCAGCGC
>JANLWV010000239.1:0-4249 GCA_031364765.1 Vicinamibacteria bacterium | reverse complement strand
GAAGGACCTCGAGGCCACTTCGCCCCGGAAGCATCACATCGAGCAGCATGGCGTCGTACTCGGCGGCGGTCGCCATCTCGAGACCCTGTGCGGCGTCTACGGCAAGATCAACGCCGTAGCCCTCCTCCTTGAGGCCCTGTCGCAGCACGGCAGCCAGTTTCCGGTCGTCTTCCACTACAAGCACACGCATGCCACGAGCTTAGGCGGACTTCTCTGCAGGGCCGGATGAGCCCGCCTCGTAGTTAGGAAAGTCCTTGGGCGCCTCTGTCTCCCACCTTTCGATCACCGGTTCCACGATCTCCCAGGCGGCTTCGACTTCATCCGCGCGGGCGAAGAACGTTGGATCACCGCGCAGGGCGTCCAGGAGAAGATGTTCGTAAGCGGAGGGTGATGCCACCGCTCCCTTACCTTCCGTGTACCAGAAGTCGAGGTCGATAGGTCGAAGCCGCATCTCCTGCCCCGGCAGTTTGCCCTCCACTTGAAGGACGACTCCCTCATTAGGGGAGATACTGGCCACGAGTGTGTTGGGGCGAACAGGCGCTCCGCTATCTCCTCGGGCAAACGGAGTGTGTGGAGCGTGCTTGAAGGTGATGACGACCTTGGTGCTGCGTGCCGCGAGGCGCTTGCCCGAACGCAGATAGAAAGGCACGCCTGCCCAACGCCAGTTGTCGACGTAGAGTGTTAGCGCGGCATAGGTCTCCACCGCGGAATCTTTCGCGACGCCCTCCTCGTCTCGGTACCCCGGGACGTTCTTCTCAGAGACCTTGCCCGCTGCGTACTGCCCGCGCACGGCGACGCGAGAGACCTCGTCCGGTGTGATCCTCCGGACGGCGCGCAACGCTTTTACTTTCTCGTCGCGCAGGGCGCGTGGACTCCATTCGGCGGGCGGCTCAATGGCGACGAGTGCGCACAGTTGCAGGAGGTGGTTCTGGACCATGTCCCGCATCGCCCCGGCGGTTTCGTAGTAGCCCCCGCGCCCCTCCATCCCGATCCCCTCGGCCGCCGTGATCTGAACGCACTCGATGTAATTGCGATTCCAGACGGGTTCGAAGATGCCGTTGGCGAAGCGAAGGGCGAAGAGGTTCTGGACGGTCTCTTTGCCGAGAAAGTGATCGATGCGATAAATGTCATTCTCATCGACGCGGCGAGCGATGTCGGCGTTGAGCGCGCGCGCCGATGCCAGGTCGCGGCCGAATGGTTTTTCGATGACGAAGCGCGCCCACCCGGACGCGGTGGGCTGGTAGCCGAAACCCGCGAGCTTCGCGTCGCTCAAGTGTTTGATGACCGGCGAAAACTGCCCGGGCGGTGTCGCGAGATAGAAGAGCCGTCGCGCACCGGCGCCGGTTCCGTGATCCGGCTGCTCGAACCGGTGGGCGAGTTCCGCATAACCCGTGAGGTCGTCGCCGTCATACTCACCCCGGATGTAGGACAGGCGCGTGGCGAAATCGCTCCACGCCGCTTCGTCGCCCTCTTTCGGCTCGCGCATCACGGCCTTCCGCATGCGCGCGCGGAACTCGTCGTCGGTCATCTCCGTGCGCGCGTAACCGATCAAGCGGAACTCCGGCGACAGCAGACCGCGCCGCGCGAGGCGGAAGATGGCGGGCATGACCATTCGCTGGGTCAGGTCGCCGGATGCGCCGAAGAGCACAAGTGTGCAGGCTTCCAAGTCATTTGTCATCGACGCCACTCCTCATTGACGATTGATGGCCTTGACCGGACGGGTCGATTCATTCACGATGCATTCCTTCCGGGGTCGCCCTGATGCATTCCACGGCCATGACTCGCCCAAGCCTGCGCTGCTCGCTCTTGCAAGGTCCAGTGATGGACGAGTTGGAGATTCTTGAAATCGATCTGACCTTCATTTTTGCTACTCCTTAGAAGTGAGAACCTTGGGCTGGACCTGCCTCAGCAGGCATCCGTTGGCCGCGACCAGCGTAGGCGAAAGGGAGAGGCGTCGTCGGTTCGGTGCAACACTCAAAACACTAAGGTCTCTCTAATCTGAGCTCGCTAGTATTCGAGCTTCGTTGAAGCTGATTCGAGATTGATACCCCTTGCTCTAACGGAGACCCTGACCATGAAGAAACTAATGACACTCGCACTGTTCCTTGCCGCTTCCACTTCACTGACCGCGTTCGCCCACGAGGGGCACGCTCATAAAGTGATGGGAACGGTGGTGTCCATCTCAGCGGACCAGATTGAGGTGAGCAACCCTGAAGGGAAGAAGGAGGCCCTGACGCTCACCAAGCAAACCGTCTTCAAAAAGGACAAAGCTATGGCTGCAGCCAAGGATGTCGCGGTTGGAACCCGCGTGGTGTTGACGGTGGTCGAAAAGGACGGGAAGAAAACAGTCTCCGAAGTGCTGATCGGCGTCGCCGCCACGCCGCCGGCCACGCCGCACAAGCATTGACTCGGGACTCACTCACCCTCATTCCAGGCCCAAACCGGGAGACGACAATGAAAAGACACCTCGCCCTGCTGTTCGCATTGACCCTCTGCGCCGCCGCGACCTCTAAAGCAGCGGACGAGGCCGCCGACATTCAGCGTTTTCTGAGTGCCTACGATGAGGCGTTCAACAGCAAGAACGTCGACCGGATGGCGGTCTTTTACCACCCCGACGTCACCATCTTCGAAGGTGGAGGTATCAATCGGGGATGGGCCGACTACCGGGATCACCACCTCGGCCCCGAGATGGCGGAATTCATCAAAGTCTCCTTCGCTCACAGCAACGTCGTGGCCACTATCCTGGGGGCCGATCGCAAGACCGCCTACGTCACGGCGGACTACAGCCTCAAGGTCCAGATGAAGGAGCGCGAAGTCGATGCGGGTGGTCTGGAGACTCTGATCCTCCTCAAGGGAGATGATGGGACATGGCGCATCCGTCATTCGCACACGTCAAGCCGAAGGCGACCGCCCCCGACGCCAACGCCCGCAAAATAGCGAGCGCGGCTCGACCTCTCTGAACACGCCGGGATTGACAATCGCTGCCGCTCAAGCGCTCCGCGCGGCTCGTATGCGTGAACGAGGAAGAGCGCGCACAGAAAATTGCAGGAGCAACAATGATGACGCTTCGAGCCCGCCGGTTCCTGGTCGCAAGTCCCCTGTTCACGCTTCTGGCATTTGGACTCGCCTGTAGTTCCCATGAGACAACGGCCAGCCGGAGCGCTGCTGCCTACGACGAAGCGGTTTTGAAAGGAACAGCCGTCCAAGGAGGCGGGGCGCACGGGCAGCACAGGCAGGCCTCCGGTCAGAAAGAGCCAGGCGAGGCGGCGCCGGCACCGGGCCATTCCCAGATGAAAGGCATGGGCGGGGCGAAGGCGCCCGACGCGAGCCCGGGCTCCATGAAGGGAATGGACCACTCCGGCATGGCCGCTAAACCGGGCGCCCCGATGAAGATGAAAGGAATGGATCACTCGACCATGTGAGCCTCGGGCAAAACCGGTGGCATGGCCGGCATGGACCACTCCGGTATGGCGGGGATGAACATGGCGCCACCCAAGAAAGAACCAGTCACCGCTACTGCGACTTCCCAACAACCGGCGGCCACTCTCCGCCTGGATGCGAACGACACAACCGCGCCCACCTCGATCGACGACGCCGCTCGTGCCGCGGCTATGGCGGCGGAGATGGCAGGGGGCGGACATGGAATGCAGCACGGGACCTACACTCAGACCGACGCCGGGCGCACCACCACGGCGCCGCAAGAGCCGCAAACACCGCCTGCGGCGGACCCTCATCGAATGCATACACCGCCGCCGGCCCCTCGTCCAATCCCCTCCCCCGCCGCCGGCCATCAAGGACACGGGCAAGTGGCGCCTCAAATGAAGCCGACCGCAACACCAACGCCCTCCCCATCAACCCGCAATGAGAACGACTACCGATGACCTTCGCCCTGCGATCAGTTGCCGTCGTATTCGTGGCCTTGGTGGTGACGAGTTGTGCCTCCGTGCCCAAGGATTCGGGATTCGGTGACGTGCGCCGGACGGTCGAGGCGGAAACGCGGCAGCCAGTGCTTTGGGATCCGGGACGGCCCGTGGAGCCGTCCGATGACGCGGCGGTAGCGACGATTCTCGAGGAAACACTGACCGCCGATCGCGCGGTGCAGGTCGCCTTCGCCCACAACCGCGACATTCAGGCGACACTCGAAGGACTGGGCATCGCCCGCTCGGAACTCATTGCCGCGAGCACCATAAGAAACCCGTTGTTCAGCGGAGAGGTCCGCTTTCCCGGATCTCCGAGCAAGCCCTTCGAG
>JANLWV010000207.1:0-3358 GCA_031364765.1 Vicinamibacteria bacterium | reverse complement strand
AATGTGAGGTCGAACATGAATGGGAGGCTTGAACCCGAGACGACAAGGCTTCAAGGGACGCGAAGCCTAGTGAGCGGTTGGAAACGCTGTCAACCCCGCTCTCACTGGGCATTTTCGGCATCGAGCGCGCGCCACCCTCATCCCGACCGCGCTCCTTGCGGCGAAGAAACTTTTAGAAATCTCCCGGAGAAATAAACGCCTTATATAGTTTCTTGAGCGCCATCATTGCGAGGCTGTTTTTCGGGCATCGCAGCCATTCAAAGCCCGCGCGAGGTTCCGCCGCCCCAACCTTCGCCATGTCCTCGTCGCGCCGCCGTCATCCAAAAGTGCCCGATCCACCATGAGGGTGGCATTCGAACGCCGATATCCCGTCTGGGCGCTCTCGGTGCGTCACCATACTTATGGACCGGGCACCGGTCACCCGAGAGAGGCGCCGAGGAGTCGCGGCAGGTCGTCGGGAGCGAGACCCTTCCGCCGCGCATAGTCCTCCGCCTGGTCGTCGCCGATGGGGCCCACGGTGAAGTATCTCGACTGGGCGTGCGAAAAAATCAAACCCGAGACGGCGCTGCCGGGCGCCATGGCGAAACTTCCGGTCAAGGTGATGCCGGTCTTCGCAGTTCCGCCCAGCAGTTCGAGAATGATGGCCTTCTCGGAGTGATCGGGCTGGGCCGGGTAGCCGGGCGCGGGTCTGATGCCTCGGTACCGCTCCCGAATCAGGTCGGGGGTGGGTAGATCGGTATCGATCCCCCAGGCCCGGCGCGCCTCCCGATGAACCCATTCGGAGGCGGCCTCGGCCAGCCGATCAGCCAGCGTCTTGGCCAGAATCGAGTGATAGACGTCGTGGTCCTCCTCGAACCGGGCCACCTGTTCCGCGAGACCCTGGGTGACGCACACCGCGAAGGCGCCGATCGAATCGGAAACGCCGCTCTCGAGCGGTGCTATAAGGTCCGAGAGCGCCGTGTAGGGCTCGTCGATCGCCTTCTTGGTCTGCTGCCGAAGAGTGTGAAGGTCGACCGGCCCCTTCTCGGTCTGAACCTCGATGTCATCGTGGTGGGTCGACGACGCCCGGTACAGACCAAGACTCGACTGAACCCGAAGAGCTCCCGGAACCGCCATAGCCTGCAGGAGGGTCTCCCCGTCGGCGAAGAGTTCCTTCGCCTTCTCGCCCCACTTCGGATGCTCGAAGATCTTCGGGTACGTGCCCACAAGCTCCCATGCGGCGAAGAACGGAGACCAGTCGATCAGGGGAATCAACTCCGCGACCGGAATGTCCTGGTGCTTCACCCCGAGGAAGGAAGGGGTGGGGGGAACGTACTTTTTCCAGTCGGTTTGCAGCCGTTTCGCCCGCGCCTCCGCGAGCGGAACCAGGACTCGTTGCGAGACTTTTTTCGCGTAGTCCGCCCGAAGTCGCTCCTGCTCCCGGGCATTGTCGTCGACGAAGGTCTGCCGGCCAAGGGACTTGAGGCTGGTGAGGACCCCCACCGCGCGCGAGGCGTCCAGGACATGAACCACCGGATAGTCGAACCCCGGCGCAATCTTCACCGCGGTGTGAGCCTTGGAGGTGGTCGCTCCCCCGATGAGGAGGGGGACGGTGAACTTCAGTCGCTTCATCTCGGAGGCGACGTGGACCATCTCGTCGAGGGATGGCGTGATCAGGCCGGACAGGCCGATGATGTCGACGTTTCTCTCTTTGGCCACGCGAAGGATCTCGTCGCACTGGACCATCACCCCAAGGTCGATGATCTCGTAGCCATTGCAGGCGAGGACGACGCCGACGATGTTCTTGCCGATGTCGTGGACATCGCCTTTGACCGTGGCGAGCAGAACCTTCCCGGCCGCCGAGCTCGTGGCCTTCTCGGCTTCGAGGTAGGGCTGTAGCCAGGCGACCGCTTTCTTCATGACCCGGGCGCTCTTAACCACCTGGGGCAGGAACATCCGGCCTGAACCAAAAAGGTCGCCCACCACGCTCATCGCGTCCATCAGGGGGCCTTCGATGACGCGCAGAGGCTTGCCGTATTTCTGGAGCGCCTCGGCCACATCCTTTTCGATGTGGTCGGCGTTCCCCGCGACCAGTGCGTGCTGCAGGCGGCCTTCGAGGGGCAGGCACCGCCACGTCTCCGCGGCGATTTTCTTCGCTTCGCCACCCGCACTCATCGAGGAGGCGAAGTGAAGCAGCCGGTCGGTCGAGTCCTCTCGGCGGTTCAACAGAACGTCCTCGACCAGGTCCCGAAGTTCCCGATCGATCTCCTCATAGACGCCGAGCTGGCCAGCGTTCACGATGCCCATGTCGAGGCCGGCCTTCACCGCGTGGTACAGAAAGGCCGTGTGCATGGCCTCGCGCACCGCGTTCTGCCCGCGAAAGGCGAAGGAGACGTTGCTGATGCCGCCGCTCACCTTCATATGGGGGCACCGTTCCTTGATCAGGCGCGTCGACTCGATGAACGAGACTACGTAGTCGGCGTGTTCTTCAATCCCCGTGCCCACGGTGAGGACGTTGGGAT
Organism: Vicinamibacteria bacterium; assembly: GCA_031364765.1. Taxonomy (GTDB): domain Bacteria; phylum Acidobacteriota; class Vicinamibacteria; order Fen-336; family JAGNNV01; genus JAGNNV01. The sequence goes on along the minus strand of JANLWV010000207.1, from coordinate 857 downwards.
CGAAGATGATGTCTTCTGGAGGGAAGCCGATTTCCCGGGTGAGGATTCGATAGGCGCGTTCGGCAATCTCGATCCGGCGCGACGTGGTCGCGGCCTGGCCCTGCTCGTCAAAGGCCATGACGATCACCGCGGCGCCATAGCGGCGGACCAGCCTCGCCTGTTTTCGGAAACTGTCTTCGCCTTCCTTGAGCGAGATGGAGTTCACGATGCCCTTTCCCTGAAGGCACTGGAGCCCCGACTCGATGACCGACCACTTCGACGAGTCGATCATGATCGGAACCCGCGCCACGTCCGGCTCGCTGGCCAGAAGGTTCAGGAACTCGCGCATGGTCCGCTCGGAGTCGAGCATCCCTTCGTCGAAGTTGACGTCGATGATCTGCGCCCCGTTGTCGGCCTGCTGCCGGGCGATTCGAACGCCCTCGTCGAGCCTGCCTTCGAGGACAAGCTTCGCGAACTTGGGCGAGCCGGTGACGTTCGTCCTCTCGCCGACGTTGACGAAGTTGGATTCGGGCCGGATGGTGACCGCTTCGAGGCCGGAGAGTCTCAGGAGCGGGACCCGCACGGGCGGAACCCGGGGGGAAACACCCTCGCTCAAGGCCTTGAGGGCTTGGATGTGTTCGGGTGTCGTCCCGCAGCACCCGCCGACCAGATTGAGCCAGCCGCCCCGGACAAAGTCGGTCATGGCCGCGGCCATGGTCTGAGGGGTCTCGTCGAAACCGCCGAACTCGTTCGGCAGCCCCGCGTTCGGGTAGCACGCGACGAACGCCGCGCTCTTGTCGGAGAGCTCCTCGACGTACGGGCGCATCTCGTGGGCGCCCAGCGCGCAGTTGAGGCCGACGCCCAGCAGGCCGGCATGC
>JANLWV010000189.1:0-5793 GCA_031364765.1 Vicinamibacteria bacterium | reverse complement strand
GGGCGGTGACGCCCAGGACGGAGCTCTTCCGAACCAACAGGGGGTTCGGCGGTGTGACGGAGAGGGAGGGCTACGTGAACGACCGGGGTCCTGGCGGAACGTGGACGAACCGAGATTCTGGTTTCACGTCAACCTGATCGAGAACGTTCACGTTGACGTTCACGTTTACACCACGGGTCAACGGTCACGCCCGCACGGCGCGTTATCGCAGCCGGCCTCGCAGGTTCGCCACCTTCGCGTGCAGCCCTTCCGGTGTGATCGCCTCGGGAGCTATCGGCTCTCCCACCATCAAGCGCACGCTCGAGTAGAAGCCCCGGCGGAACGGTTTCGTCATGGCGACGCCCTCGACGCGCGAAAAGAACGAGCCCCAGAGGTTCTGGAGCGCCATGGGAATCACCGGGACGGGACGAGTGGCGAGGATTTTCATGATCCCGGCCTTGAAGGGCTGCAGTTCGCCATCGCGGGTGATGGCGCCCTCCGGAAAGATGCAAAGGAGATCGCCATCCCCAAGAGTCCGGTCGGCCTCGGCGAAAGCGTTCGCGTAGATCGCGGGGTCTTCCGTGTGCGAGGCCACGGGAATCGTCCTGGCGAGGCGGAAGATCGCGCCCAGAACGGGCGTTTTGAAGATCCGGTAGTCCATGATGAAGCGGATCGGGCGAGGAGAGGCGGCCATCAGGAGGAGGGCGTCGACAAAGCTGACGTGGTTGCAGGTGAGAAGCGCCGCGCCATGTTCGGGAATGTGTTCGTCGCCGCGAATCTTGAACCGGTACATGAGATTCGCAACCACCCACGAAATGAATCGCAGCAGGAACTCCGGCACGAGAAGGAAGATGTAGAGCGCCACCACCGCGTTCATGATTCCCACCACCAGGAAGATCACGGGGATCGACGCCCCGCCTTTGAGAAGAGCCACCGAAAGAGCGGCGGAGGCGATCATGAACAGGGCGCCCAGGATGTTGCTCGCCGCGAAGATGCGGGCCCGATGGGTGGGCGCGCTGCGCGCCTGGACGAGAGCGTAGAGCGGGACGGAGAAAAGACCGGCGAAGCCCGAGAGGAGGCCGAGGTCGGCGAGGATGCGGAAGGCCCCCGGGGTTTTAAGGAACGCTCCGGCGGTTGTAGCCACCGGTCCGTGGACGAAGCCACGGGACGAGAAGTACAGATCCACCGCGAACGCGGTCATGCCGAAGGCGCCGATCGGCACCAGGCCCAGCTCGACGTGACGGCGAGAGAGCGACTCGCAGAGGAGCGAGCCGATGCCGATGCCGATGGAAAAGACAACCAGAAGCAGGGACGCTACGCCTTCGGATCCGCCCAACACGTCCTTGGCAAAGTTCGGCAGCTGGGTAAGGAAGGACGCGCCGAAAAACCACAGCCAGGACACTCCCATCAGACCGCGGAAGACCACGACGTTTTCGGCCGCGAGCTTCAGATTGCGGACCGTCTCGGTGAAGGGGTTCCAGCGGATGGCAAGATCGGGAACCAAAGGCGGGGCCGGCTGAATGAAGGTTGAGGTGGCCCGGCCGAAAAGCGCCACCGCGATGCACCCGAAGGCCGCGATTCTCGGGCCCTCCTGTGGGAGTGCGACCAGAATGCCGCCCAGCAGATTGCCCAGCAGGATGGCCACGAACGTCCCCATTTCCACCATCGCGTTGCCGCCAGTGAGTTCGCGCTCGGTAAGGGCCTGGGGGAGAAACGCATACTTCACCGGTCCGAAGATCGTCGAATGCAGTCCCATCAGGAACGTGCATCCGAGAAGCACCGGCACGTTCCGAGTCATGAAACCGTAGGCCGCGAGAACCATGATCCCGACCTCCAGCGTCTTCACGAAGATGGCGATGGACCGCTTGTCGTACTTGTCGGCGATCTGGCCGCAGGTGGCCGAGAAGAGCAGAAACGGAAGGATGAAGAGGCCGGCGATGAGGTTGACCACCAGAGCGGGGTCGACGCCCGAGTTCGCGGCGGCGTGGAACGTCACCTTCACCGTGAAAGCGAACTTGAAGAGGTTGTCGTTAAAGGCGCCGAGGAACTGCGTCCAGTAGAAGGGAGCGAAGCGCCGCTCGCGCAGGAGCGCGAACTGGGAACTGCCTTCCCCGTGCGACGACCGCGCCTTCGATTCTCCGTTCGAATGCGCGGTCACAGGGCCACCACCACCTTCCCCAGGCTCTCTCCGGAGAGCAGGTGCTCGACCGCGTCGGGAATCTGGGCGAGTCCCTCGAACCGTCGCTCGTCAATCCGCACTTTCAGGCCTCCCCTCGCGTGCGCCGCGAACAGGTTATTGGACGCTTCCTCGTCGTATTCGAGAAACTGCGAGTTCTGGAACGCGCGGATCGACGCCGACTTCCAGTAGATCTTCGAGAAAGCGTCGACTTCGGGGACGCGATCCTTCGGGTTGATCGCATTCGCGGACCCGCAGATCAGGAAACGTCCGCGCCGGGCGATGTGGTCCAGAAGCAGCGGGCGCAGCGGTCCGCCCGTCGTTTCCATCACTACATCGATGCCGTTCTTGAACTCGGCTTCGAGAATGTCGGCCAGGGATTCGTTTCGGTAGTCGACCACGCGATCCGCGCCCAGGGACTTCACGAACGCCGCCTTCGCCGGCCCCCCGCAGATGCCCAGGACAACTGCTCCCGCGCGTTTTGCCACCTGTACCGCGAAATGCCCGAGGCCGCCCGCCGCGGCGACGATCACCACCCGGTCACCCGGCTTCAGTTCGCCGACCTTGTGAAGTGCGACCCAGGCGGATGTTCCGGTGGGGCGGATCGCGCAAGCCTCCGCCGTCGCCGCGTCGATCCTGCGCACGCGATCCTCGCCCTGGATCTGATGAAGCCGGTAGGCAGAACCGAATGCGGTCGAGGAGACGGCATCGCCCGCGCTTAGTCGAGTCACAGCCGCGCCGATGTCTTCGACGACGCCCGTCGACTCGATCCCGAGGCCCGACCCCGGTTCGACGTGGCGATAGGGCAGGTCTCCCGACACACAGACCGTATCGAAGAACCCGTTGATCCCGGCAAACCGGTTGCGGATCAGGACGTCATTCGGGCCCAGAGCCGGCACCTCCACCGACTCCACCCCAACGCCATCCCGAAACCGCGCGGCGCGACGCACCAGGAAGAGCCGTTCGGTTTTCATCCAACGCGGAGTCTAAGCGGGGGCTTGGACGGTGGCTTTAAGATCCCGGGGCTATGGCGACGAGGAAGGTCAACTCCGAGACGCGACTGAGGAAGATTTGTCTCGGCCTTCCGCAAGTCACCGAGAGGCTGAGCCATTCAGCGCCGACGTGGTTTTTCAAAGACAAGAAGTCCTTCCTGATGCTCTGGCGGAATGGCCATCACCAGAATCAGTTCCCCCACTTCTGGTGTGCTGCGGGCGCCGGGGTTCAGGAGGACCTGATGGCATCCGACCCCAAACAGTTCTTTCGGCCTCCCTACGTCGGCGGGCGCGGCTGGCTGGGAGTGCGGCTCGACGGAAAGGTCGATTGGCCTCTGATCGAGCGCTTGTGCGCCGAGGCATATCGCACGGTTTCGGGAGGCAGATAAAGCCTTGAGTCTGGCTCAAGGTCTGGCGCCCTTGCTGGGCGCCGCCGCCGTCGTGCTCCTCGCCACGAGGCGGGGTGCGGCAGTTTCAGAGAGCGGGCGCCCTGGACCCCGTCACGAGCACCAGGCCGCCTCATTCCGCATTCCTTCTGGTGGAGTGGTGGCAAGGCTCGATGGACGGCTGCTAGTTGACATCAACCGCTTTTCCTGGACACGAACCGTGGTCACACTCTACCCAGCTTTCGGAGTAGTTCGCGGACCCGCCCTGCGGACTCAGCTTGGAACGCGCCAGCCGCTGCGCTTGACCGAAACTGCGCAACGCGCACCGGCCCAATTCCATCGGCGCTTGAGAAGTCTGATCGCAGGGTCTCCAGGGCGCGGTCAAGGTGTTGGGACGCGGGTAACGCGGCGATCCGCCCCGCCACGTCATCCGTGCCAGCGCACTCCAGGGTGTAGATGAGATCGTGAGCGTCTTTCTCTTCGCCACGGTAGCTGAACGCCAGCGCCTTCAACACAACCAGAGCGCCCGGGCCACAGACCGTCATTCCCCGCTCTGCCTGCCCGCCACCAAGCGCGTTGCCGCGGAGCGTCTTGCGAACGACATCCAGATGCGCGAGTTCGATGCCAGGTATCGCGAACGCGGCCAGGCGCGGCGTAAGGAACTGCGGCTTTCCTGGTGCCGCGCCATCGGCAAAGAGGGGCATCAGAAGGTCGACAAGGACATTGCCTTTCGACGGATCGCATCTCCAGCGTTGTGGGCTCGGATGGCCCTTCTCGTTTATGTCCGGTCCAAAGCCCGCCGCGGTTAGTCGATCCTCAAGCACCTGGTATCGCTCTTCCGACAGCAGGGCAAGGCTCAGCCCAAGGTCCAGGTCCAACGTTCCGGTCGGCGGAACCTCGGCGTCCGCGAATAGAAGAACAGAGGCGAACCCTCCAACGACCACGACCTCGTCGGCTACGTCGCCCAATCGCGTCATCAACTCGATGACGCCGGCTTTGAGCGAGTCCATCGCCGTTGCGGCGGCGTCGTACTCGGCCTTTGTTTTCGGCTTCGGCGCCATCAGACGCCCGCCTTCGCCCAAGCAAACGTCAGATCCTCTTTCGCCAACGCTTCGGCCGCTTCGGCTGAACGCTCGGGCTGTGCCTTCAGGTCGAGATAGACCTGAATCGGATGCGCGACGGGAAGGCCTTGAACAGACGAGGCGCCAACGAACACGGAGGGATCGTTTGGACGAACCAGCCACACATTGGGGCCGGTGTCTTCCTCATGAAAGCCGAGGCCTGCAAGAGCGTGGGCTGCCTCACCATCGTCAACCAGAACTGTCACCAGACGATGAGTAGCGAAAGGGGAATGGAGCCACGCGCCAGCGAGCCCCGTGAAGGCATGACGCCGGTCCATACCAAGGGCCTCGCTGATCCTGCGCATAAGGCCGAGAGTAATGGATTCCGCCGAGCGCCCCTCCTGAAGAATGAAGCCCCGGCGAATCGAATGGCTGGAGAAGTCGTACGCCTGTCGCCATCCCTGAAGCAGAGCGCTAGGGTGTACGGCTGCGAATTGCCGTCGACCATTGGCCCATGCGACCCGACGGATCGCCCCCATCTGTTCGAGGCGCGGGATGAGCCGGCTCACCCGGGCCTTGTCGAGGCCGCTGCGCTCGACCAACTCGCGATGCGAGAGCGCTTGCCCCTCACTCATCAGGAAGGCGCGAATCAAACGGGAACTTGCCGGCGCGAACACGTTGGCGGGCCGCCCGACCCTCTTCCGACGAGGGCTATCGAGGCGGCGGATGAGCAGCCCGGGCCCTCGGATATCGACATTGCCCTGCAGATCGATCCAAGAGATGCCGGCCTCAGCGCTCATCTTTCGCCCCGCCTCGCCCATGAAGGGCACGGCCAATATTGGGATGGCTTTCCCAGGCGCGCGTTTGAGCTGCGCGATAGCCCCCGCGATGATGGGCGCGTCGTCTCTTGACTTCCATTCGAGGGCGAAGGATCTCCCATGGCCCTTCAGGATGAGGTCCACCCCAAGATCACGCCCGCTGGCTTGCCCGGCGACCCACAGCTCGCCCACATGCCGCCGAAGTTGCTCGGAGGCCCGATCGAGGAGTTCTTTTGGGGCTGATCTCGGCATGGTTGTCTAAATAGTACATGTTGTTTCATGAAACAACAAGCGGTATTGAGACAACGCATCGGCTTCTCACGCTGGAAGCCCAAAAGCACCAAGGGCTCGAACGCCGCCTTCAAAGCAGTCCGCTCCGTC